>NZ_CAWQJR010000170.1:0-34402 GCF_963894935.1 Xenorhabdus sp. PB61.4 | reverse complement strand
AATATATGGTGTTTTTATCTTTTTTGAATGTGTGTTATTAAAAGTAAGGTATTATATCTTATTGGCAATCCTCTGATTTTTATTATCAGTAGGCGGTATGGTTTCTTTATCAAATTGTCAGATGTGTAACTGAATTCATCATTGCAAATTGATGAAGGAGAGCTTTAGGCTAGTATAGAAATAGTGCAGAAATTATTAACAATAAATTAAATGGAGGTAGTTTATGTATCACCATTATCTGAATACTCCAGAAGGTTTTCCTAAACCTTATGTGCACGTCACTGCTAATGATGAAGGCGTTACTAGTATTTATTTTGTTAATGAAAAGAAAGAATTAGAATCTAAAAATGCGATAACTAAGCAGTGTGTAAAAGAGTTACAAGAATATTTTAAAGGAAAGCGAGATACATTTACGGTTCCTTTAAGTATGCAGGGAACTGAATTTCAGCAGCGGGTTTGGAAGCAGCTCTGTAATATCCCATTTGGTGAGATGTGGAGTTACAAACAATTAGCACTGACACTGGGTTCGGTAAATTATTGTCGTGCCGTTGGTATGGCGAACTCACGTAATCCTATTTCGCTGATTGTCCCCTGCCATCGGGTAATTGGCCATGATGGTAAGTTAGTCGGATATACAGGGGGGCTGAATATTAAGGAATGGCTGCTGGAGCACGAGAAGAAAAAGAAGGTAAAAAAGTAAACAAAACTAAAATGAAACGCCAATTGATTTGTGAAATGGCAATTGGCGTATAAAATAAATCAATGAAATTAAACAAAACGTGCGTTTTCGGCATTTTGTTATATATTTCGTGATCTAGGTTGCAGACAGTAAGCTATATTATTTGTTGTACTGTATGTAGCACGGAGTTTGTGTCATTTTTATTAAAGGTAAGTTTGATGTCTAAAATTAAAGGTAACGTTAAGTGGTTTAACGAATCTAAAGGATTTGGTTTTATCACTCCAGAAGATGGTAGCAAAGATGTTTTTGTACACTTTTCCGCCATTCAATCAAATGGTTTCAAGACACTGGCAGAAGGCCAAAAAGTTGAATTTGAAATCACCGAGGGTGCGAAAGGTCCATCTGCTGCAAACGTTGTCGCGATCTAATTTCTAATCCCGTATTTTGAAAACCCGTTATAAAAACGGGTTTTTTTATGTTTTCTGACTCTCGCTGTCTCAGAGCTTGTTTATCACAGCAAAGGCGAGCATGGTCATCAATAATGAGCCAGTTACATTTGCTAGAATGCTACCCAACGCCCAGCTGATTTTCCCTGCCTGTAATAAATAAACCACTTCAGCAGAAAATGTAGAGAACGTCGTCAGGCCACCACAGAAGCCTGTTGTTAACAGAAGTTTCCAGACAGGATCGATATGTGTCGCTTTACTGAAATAAGCCAGCCCCAGCCCGATAATAAATGCGCCAACACAGTTAGCCGTCAGAGTCCCGACGGCAATTGGCGCTGAGATAGGATTCAGGCGGAGGCTGATAAACCAGCGTAAGACGCTGCCTATACCACCACCGATAAATACAGCAAGAACAAGATTCATCAGTAGTGGTATCGCTTATTTGACTTCCATGCCTTTGGCCTGCATGTCTGCATGGTAAGATGAGCGAACAAACGGGCCACAGGCTGCATGGGTAAAGCCCATTTCTAAGGCTGCCTCTTTCATTTCATCAAATTCTGCCGGGCTGACATAACGCTGTACAGGCAAATGGTGGCGGCTAGGCTGTAAATACTGCCCCAATGTCAGCATGGTGACGCCATGTTTGCGCAAATCACGCATGACTTCCAGAATTTCTTCGTTAGTTTCTCCTAAACCTACCATCAGGCCAGATTTAGTCGGAATATCCGGATGTGCTTCTTTAAATCTTTCCAGTAATTTTAATGACCATTCATAATTAGCACCCGGACGGATCTGACGATACATACGTGGTACGTTTTCCAGATTGTGGTTAAACACATCAGGTGGTGTTGCGGTCAAAATTTCCAGTGCGCGATCCATACGACCACGGAAATCCGGTACCAGAGTTTCAATTTTAATTGATGGATTTTTTTCACGGATCGCAGTGATACAGTCGGCAAAGTGCTGTGCGCCGCCGTCACGTAAGTCATCACGGTCAACGGAAGTGATAACAACGTAGCGTAGCCCCATATCCTGAATGGTTTGCGCAAGTTTAATCGGTTCATTAGCATCAGGCGCGTTTGGTCGGCCATGTGCCACATCACAGAACGGGCAGCGGCGGGTACAAATAGCACCCAGGATCATAAAGGTCGCTGTTCCGTGATTAAAACATTCTGCAAGGTTAGGGCAGGAGGCTTCTTCACAGACGGAGTGCAGCCCATTTTTGCGCATTGCAGCTTTGATTCCCTGAATGCGGCTGGAATCCGCAGGAAGTTTGATTTTCATCCACTCAGGTTTACGCAAGAGTGCTTCACGTTCTGTAACCACTGTTTTCACAGGGATTAAAGCCATCTTATCTGCGTCGCGGTATTTGACACCACGTTCCATCTGAATTGGTTTACTCATAATCGTGCTGGTTCCAGTTATATTCTTCAGATTGTAATTTATTGCCTGATCACTATTTCGCTGATTAATAAACTAAATTCAGCATCAAATTCATCGGGGCAATAAGACTATTCAAATTTTTTTGAAAAATGTTAAAAAATTATATCATCTTTCATCGGTGAGTTGGAATCCCAAGATCTGGCAGAATTTTTGTGCCAGAACGGGCTGTACATCTTCAACTGTGATCCCGCTAACGAGGTCACTGAGCTGGGTCATTTGCATACCTGCATATCCACATGGATTAATGCGCAAAAATGGCTGTAAATCCATTGCAATATTTAATGCCAGCCCATGAAAAGAGCACCCTTTGCGGATACGCAATCCCAATGAACAAATTTTATTACCATTGACATATACCCCCGGCGCATCGGCCCGGGCATAAGATTCAACGCCAAAATGAGCTAACGTTTCGACAACGGTATTTTCAATCGCGGTGACGAGCTGACGAACCCCGAGCTTAGCGCGTTTCAAGTCGATCAAAATATACATGACCTGCTGCCCGGGACCATGATAAGTGATTTGCCCACCCCTGTCGGACTGAATAACAGGAATATCACCTGCGGCAATTATATGTTCTGCTTTACCCGCCTGACCTTGTGTAAACACTTTCTCATGTTGGACAAACCAGATTTCATCGGTAGTTTCCGCTGTCCGCTGCTCGGTGAACTGGTGCATGGCTTCAGAAACCGGCTCGTAGGGCTGAATACCCAACTGGCGTAAAATAACGGTGTTATGTTGCAATGGACTGTCATCATCGGTTAACAAAAATTGCCCGCCAGTATAACGCTCTAAAAGGATTCTCACCAGTTCGGCAATGCGCTAATACACTAATAATGTTAATTAGACGAATATATTTAAATTTTATATTATCATAGTTATATATTTTGATGATTTCCCCCTTGTTTTCTGTTTGAGCTAACAGATGGTCAGAAAAAACCAACTTTTGATTGTAGGGCATCTTTGCAGTTCTCTGGTGCTCCTTTACAGCCTCTCAATGTTGCTGCCTACTTTTGTTGCCCTAATTTATAAAGAAAAAAGCGTTTTTGCTTTTTTAGAAACTTTTATAATCGGGTTGATTTTTGGCGGCGTTGGGTGGTATTTCACTCGAAAAACAAAAATACAACCCAGTACTCAGGACGGATTCCTTATTATCGTCCTGTTCTGGTTGCTCTTTTCGTTGTTGAGTGCCTTGCCTTTCGTACTGGATAAAAGCCTGAATATCAATCTTGTTGATGCCATGTTTGAAGGTGTATCCGGTATTACAACCACCGGAGCAACAGTACTGAATGATGTTTCTACCCTACCTAAATCCGTTCTTTACTATCGTGCCCAGTTAAATTTTATCGGTGGCTTGGGCGTGATTGTTCTTGCTGTGGCTATCCTGCCGCTGCTTGGCATTGGTGGCGTAAAACTTTATCAGTCAGAAATGCCGGGCCCATTTAAAGAGGAGAGATTAACGCCACGTCTGGCTGATAGTGCTAAAAGTCTATGGGTAGTTTATCTGTTATTGGGTGGACTATGTTCGTTCAGCTTCTGGGCTGCCGGGATGTCTTGGTTTGATGCCATTTGTCATGGGATATCAACGGTTTCTTTGGGAGGATTTTCGACCCGCAATGAAAGTCTTGGCTATTATGACAACTCCCTGATTGAAATGGTGGGCGGTGTTTTCTCAATATTGTCGGCAGTTAACTTCACACTTTATTTTGTCATTCTGACCAGGAGAAGCCTTAAACCGTTACTGAAAAATCCAGAGTTTAAATTTTTCCTGTTGGTACTTTTCATCGTAGTTTGCATTATTTGGCTGGAGTTATACCGTTCTGGCATGTATGGGCTGAAAGACTCGTTTGTGCATGGTTTCTTTATGACCAGTTCAATGATGACCGATAATGGTCTGTCGACTTCCGATTATGCACAGTGGCCACCCCATACGATGCTGATGTTATTGGCTGTCAGTTTCTTTGGTGGCTGTGTTGGTTCCACTTGTGGAGGCATTAAAGCATTACGTTTCCTGATCCTGACAAAACAAAGTTTCAGTGAGATTAATCAACTTATTCATCCAAATGCGATTTCAACCATTAAAGTGGGTCAGGCACCTGTACAGGAAAGGGTACTGCGTTCGGTCTGGGGTTTTTTCTTCTTATATGTTTTTTGTAGCTGTTTCTTTATTTGGGCGCTAAATCTTCTTGGTTATGATTTGGTGACTTCATTTGCCACGGTTGCAGCATGTATCAATAACATGGGAGTAGGTTACGGCGATACAGTACAAGGTTTTGGCAACCTTAGTGCAGTAGCGAAATGGATGATGTGTGCTGCTATGTTATTGGGAAGGCTGGAAATCTATCCTATTTTGATCCTCTGTTCGAAAGCGTTCTGGCGTTTTTGAGTGGAGGTTAACAGATAATCGGATAAAGTCAGGTTAGATAGAGCAGATAGAGAAAAGCGCTGGTTTTTGCCAGCGCTTTGTCGAAATAATCACAGATTAACAAAGTGATGTATTACAGCACGACACGCACCAGTTCCAGTGCGCCTAACTCTTCATACAGTGTTTCAACCTGCTCAATGTGAGTTGCATTGATGGTAATAGAAACAGAGTGGTAGTTGCCTTTGCTGCTTGGTTTCACATCTGGGGAGTAATCGCCCGGTGCGTGGCGCTGAACCACTTCAACAACATGGTCCACCAGCTCAGGTTGAGCTAAGCCCATCACTTTGTAAGTGAATGAGCAGGGGAACTCAAGCAGTTCATTTAATTTCGTTTTCATGGGCACTCCTGATTTATTCGCCACGGTAAAATCAGGTATTCTACCGTGGCATGACTATTTTCTGACAAGTTATATGAATATGTGGTTTAACTTTAATTTTTCAAGATATCAGCCAAGCCAGTGATGGAACATCAAACGGATATAATCGATCAGACGGCTAAAGAAACCACCTTCTTTCACTTCCTGCATCACGACCAGTGGACGTTGCTCAATTGTTTTACCATCAAGCTGGAAATTGATGGTGCCAACAACCTGATTCTGGAGAAGTGGGGCATGTAACTCATTGTTGTTCAGAACATAGCTGGCTTTCAGATCTTTCAGGCGACCACGAGGAATAGTCAGGTAAACATCTTTTTCGACGCCCAGTTGTACTTTATCGTTATCACCAAACCAGACGGGTTCAGAGGCAAATTCTTTACCTGCCTGCAAAGGGGAAACAGTTTCAAAGAAACGGAAGCCCCAGGTCAGCAGTTTTTTACTGTCTGTTTCACGGCCTTTGAAGGTCGGGCTGCCCATCACTGTAGCAATCAGACGCATATTACCTTCCGTGGCGGAAGAGACAAGGTTATAGCCAGCACCGCTGGTATGCCCTGTTTTAATACCATCAACATTCAGGCTTTTATCCCACAGTAAGCCGTTACGGTTAGGCTGGCGAATGTTGTTGTAAGTGAATTCTTTTTCTTTATAGATGGAGTATTCATCTGGTACATCGCGGACCAGCGCCTGACCAATCAGAGCCATATCATGAGCAGAGCTGTATTGACCCGCTGCATCCAGACCATGAACCGTCTGAAAATGAGTGTTTTTTAATCCTAAGCTCTGAACATATTTGTTCATCAGGCCGACAAACGCGTCCTGACTACCTGCTACATAATCCGCCATTGCAACACAGGCATCATTACCTGATTGCAGGTTAATACCGCGGGAGAGCATGGCAACAGAAACCTGATCGCCGGGTTTTAAAAACATCAGGGAGGAGCCTTTGAATACAGGGTTTCCTGTTGCCCATGCATCTTTACCCACGGTAACAATATCATTCGGGCTGATTTTCCCGGATTTAATAGCCTGACCAATAACATAACTGGTCATCATTTTTGTCAGGCTGGCAGGATCGCGACGGACATCTGAATTCTTTTCAGCCAATATTTTTCCTGAATTGTAATCAATCAGAATATAGGCTTCGGCATCGAGTTGTGGAACACCGGGGATCATGGTTTTGAAGCTATCATCGGTGTTGGCGAATGCAGAAGCACTGGCTGCCAGAGCAATGCTCAGCGTGGCATTTTTAATAAAACGGGAAGTAACTATGTATTTCATGATTGATTAGATAACATCCGTGAAGAAGCATTGATAAAAGATAAGTCACATCATAACAAATGACGAAAAGAGTGACATTAAACAAAATTGGGACAGAAGTATATTTGCACTTTTTTACTCGATTGCGCTGTATTCGATGATTGCCTGTATTTTACTTGGTTTCTCCCCACTGATAATGGCCGGAATAAAGGCAAATATCAGCAGGGGATTTGCTAATCACGGAGTAGTAATAAAGGAAGATTGTTGCATTTGATCCGTTAATTTCTTTTGTAACTCTACGGCCTGCTGGCGGGCATTGAAAGGCCCTAGCTGCACGCGGTAAACATGACCAAATTGAATCACTCGTCCGGGAGTATTAAAGCGTTGACTTAACGACTGCTGCCACTCTCTGGCTTTAGCTTCAGTGCTGACAGCGCCAACTTGTACCACATAGCCTGATACGTTAGCTGATTCTGGTGTAGAAGAAGATGTGACAACTGATTTTGTTTGTGCCGGAGGCTCCTGTACGGTTTCCTGCACAGTAGCAGGCTTCTCAGGCTGTGAGACGCTTTGACTATCAGTGCTGACAGTATTTGCGGACAGATTCTGTTCTGAGTGAGTTTGCTCAGATAAACCGGGGACCATACCTGTGACAGAAGCTGATGAGTTCAGCGCAGGTCTGTCAGGTAGGGCGTAGCTTTGTTTGACAATAGTTGAACCTTCTGTACCCAAACCCGCAAGTGAGCCATCAGGAGTAACCTGAACGCCATCCAGCTTAACTTTACTTTGTGGCATTAAATTCAGACGATCAGCAACAGCCCGTGATAATTCGATAATTTTTCCCGGCTTATTATAAGGGCCACGATCATTAACCCTGACAATTATCATGCGTCCATTACTTAAATTAGTGACCCGTACATAGCCCGGTATTGGCAGTGTCGGATGGGCGGCTGTCAGTGCATAGGGAGTATCCCGTTCTCCAATCGCGGTCAATTTTCCGGTGGATTCTTCACCAAATACACTGGCATACCCTGTCTGAGTAAATTGGGCCGGATCCTTGACGATGTGATAATTCACACCGTCCTTTGTGTAATCCTGATTAGCACTGGGGTGATAAGGCTCATAGACAGGCTCTGCACCTAAAACATCACGGGTCGGAATGGGCAGAACGGAGGTGGCGCCTTTTTCATTTTTTGTTGTACAGCCTGAAATCAGTACAGCCACTATGCCGAGAATAAGCCATTGTTGACGCATGAAATCTCTTCCTCATAGACTTTTGGATAATAACTTGCGATGGGTATGTATCGACATGATAATGCCGAATCCAGCCATTAAGACGATTAATGCCGAGCCTCCATAGCTGACTAGTGGCAGGGGCACGCCGACCACTGGCAAGATACCGCTAACCATGCCGATGTTAACGAAAACATAAACAAACAGTATCAATATTAGCCCCCCAACCATGACACGGCCGAAAGTATTTTGTGCTTTGGCTGCAATAATCAGCCCACGGATAATGATCAGTAAATAAAGGGCAAGCAATACGATGACACCAACTAACCCCAGTTCTTCTGCCAGAACCGCAAAAATAAAATCGGTATGACGCTCAGGTAAAAACTCTAATTGTGATTGTGTGCCCTGTAACCAGCCTTTTCCAAATAACCCGCCCGAGCCAATGGCAATCTTTGATTGAATGATATGGTAGCCTTTTCCTAGAGGGTCGCTTTCCGGATCTAACAGCATCATGACTCTGGCCCGTTGATAGTCATGCATCAGAAAGAACCACAATATCGGTAAAAAACAGGCTGCCAATACAACGGCAATCGCGATTAAGCGCCAGTTCATGCCAGCCAGAAACAAGATAAACAGCCCGGATGCGGCGATCAGGATAGATGTACCTAAGTCAGGTTGTGCTGCGACAAGCAGGGTTGGCAAGAAAATTAGGATTAGTGCAATTCCCGTATTTTTCAGGGAAGGGGGGCAAAGATCCCGGTTCATAAAGCGGGCCACCATTAGAGGGACCGCAATTTTGGCAATTTCTGAAGGCTGGAAACGTACAATGCCCAGATCCAGCCAGCGTTGTGCCCCTTTACTGATTTGCCCGAAAACATCAACAAGGATAAGCAGGATCACACAGACAATGTAAAGGTAAGGTGCCCAGCTTTCATATATTCGGGGTGGTACCTGAGCAAGGGCTACCATAACCACCAGCCCGATAAGCACCTGTCCGACTTTACGTTCCATCATGCCAGCATCCTGTCCGCTGGCGCTCCACATAATGAAAAGGCTGTAGGCAAGCAGTAGCAGAATGCACAATAGCAGCGGGGTATCTATATGTATCCTGTTCCAGAAAGGAACTTTTTTCTGCGATTCTGTCATAGCATTACTCATTAATTCGTGTCCCGCTGGCTGGCTTCCCTGCGGGTAGTGACCTGTTTTTATCAGCAGGCTCAGTAGGTGAAGGATCTTTATCACTCTTGATTAGCATATGATCCAAAATCTGGCGCACGATGGCACCAACAGATGGCCCTGCACCGCCATTTTCTAAAATAACTGAGATGGCAACAGTTGGATTATCATAAGGAGCAAAAGCAATCATTAACTTGTGGTCCCGCAGGTGTTCTGCAAGTTTACTTGCATTATAGGTTTCATACCTGAATACCTGAGCTGTACCAGTTTTGCCTGCGACTTTGTAGGGAGTACCAGCGAAAAATCTGCGTGCCGTACCGTTCGGAGCGTTGACAACACCATACATTCCCTCTTTGGCGATCTCCCAATAGCCGGAATGAATATCTCCGATAGGTTCAATGACTGGAGGACGGTAAGGATGGACGCTATTGTTCAGATGAGTCTTCAGCAGAAAGTGTGGTGTTTTCACCACGCCGTCATTGATCAATATCATCAGGGCTTTTACCATCTGCATGGGCGTAGCGGTCCAGTAACCCTGACCGATACCGACAGATATTGTATCACCTTGATACCAAGGTTTTTTATAGCGCTTTTGTTTCCATTCCCGGGTTGGCATATTACCCGCAGTCTCTTCTTTTAGATCAATACCGGTAAACTGACCGTATCCAAATTTTATCATCCACTCGGAGATCCTATCGATACCCATATCATAGGCGAGCTGATAGAAAAAGGTATCAGCCGATTCAACAATAGCCTTATGCACATTCAGCAGACCATGCCCATAACGTTTCCAGTCGCGGTAACTCATATTGGAGTTAGGTAATTGCCATCTTCCTGTGTCATGGATAGTCGTATTCTTTGTAATGACACCGCTGCTTAGCGCTGCAACAGAAATAAATGGTTTTACTGTCGAGGCCGGAGGATATGCGCCTTGTGTTGCACGGTTAATCAATGGGCGGTCAGGATTATTGAGCAGCGCTTTATAATCCTTACTGGAAATACCATCAACAAACAGATTGGGGTCATAGCTTGGAGTCGATACCATCGCCAGCACTTCACCAGTCCGGGGATCGGTAACAACAACGGCGGCCCGGCTGGTTGTCAGGATCTTTTCAATGTAAGTTTGCAGCTCTAAGTCGATTGATAGATAAATATCTTTACCCGCTTGCGGAGGCTGTTCGTGTAGCTGGCGGATAACTTTACCACGGTTATTAACTTCAACTTCTTCATAGCCGGGTTTGCCATGCAGAATGGATTCATAATAACGTTCAATACCCAGTTTTCCGATATCATGAGTCGCCGCATAATCCGGTAATATCCCTTCCTGATCGAGCCGTTCTACATCTTTATCATTAATTTTAGATACATAGCCGATAACGTGGGTGAGGGCAGAGCCATAAGGATAATAGCGGCGTTGATATCCTCGGATTTCCAGACCGGGGAAACGGTACTGATTAACAGAGAACCGGGCAACCTGTACCTGAGTCAGTGGTGTCTTCAGGGGAATTGAGGTAAAACGACGGGCACGTCGCCGTTCTTTTTGGAAATTTTCGATATCTTCATCAGTTAGCCCGACGATAGAACGCAGCTCATTGAGTGTCTTATCAAGGTCATCAACTTTTTGTGGCACAATCTCCAATTGGTAAATTGTACGGTTAGCTGCCAAAAGTGTGCCGTTACGGTCATAAATGAGCCCACGGCTTGGCGCAATGGGAACAAGTTTGATACGGTTCCCATTTGAGCGTGTCTGGTAATCTTCGTGCCGGGTGATCTGGAGATTATAGAGGTTGGCAATCAGAACCCCTGTTAAAAGGATAACGCCAACAAACGCCACGAGTGCGCGGCGTATAAAGAGGGCTGATTCAGCCGTATAATCGCGAAAAGGAGTTCGTTTATTCTTCATCCCATTACCAGAATTCACGGTGATAGATTACCTAATTTATTCCCGATGATAAGGGTGATTAGTTGTGATACTCCATGCCCGGTATAGGCTTTCAGCAACCAAAACCCGTACCAGAGGATGTGGAAGAGTCAGTGGGGAAAGTGACCAGCTTTGTTCTGCCGCTGCTTTACAGGCAGGCGCTAACCCTTCCGGACCACCAATCAGTAAGCTGACATTTCTTCCGTCCTGTTTCCAGCGTTCAAGCTGTTGTGCCAGTTGGGGTGTTTCCCAACGGGAGCCGGGGATATCCAGCGTGACAATACGGTTGCCTTTACCGACAGCCGACAACATCTGTTCGCCTTCTTTTTCCAGAATACGTTTGATATCGGCGTTTTTGCCCCGTTTTCCTGCCGGAATTTCAATCAGTTCAAATGGCATATCTTTGGGAAAACGGTGTAAGTAATCCATGAAGCCGGTCTGTACCCAGTCCGGCATTTTTGTTCCCACAGCGACAAGTTGTAACTTCAAACTCAGCTCCAGAGTTTTTCCAGTTCATACATCCGGCGGCTGTCTTCCTGCATGACATGCACCATTACTTCGCCGAGGTCTACAACAATCCAGTCTGAGATCCCTTGTCCTTCGACACCCATAGGCATAATGCCGGCTTCGCGGCAGTCATCAACCAGATTGTCAGCGACTGACATCAGATGACGACTTGATGTACCGGTGCAAATCACCATGCAGTCTGTAATGCTGGATTTTCCACGAACATCTATAGAAACAATATCCTGTGCTTTTGAATCTTCAAGTTTATCAATAATAAATTGTTGTAGTTCTGTGCCTTGCAAAAGGATCACCTTAATTTTATCAAAGTAGTTGAGTAACGCAGAATAATAGCATGCCCGTCTCTATAAACGTAAGCTACTGAGCCGGGAAATCACATATGATTTAACTATCAACTATATAACTGCTGGGAATCAATATAATTTTGTATTAATGGAGGTAATAAATCATCACAGTTTAAGCCCTGTTGATGGCGGCGGCGAATATCGGTTGCTGAAATGTCCAACAACGGTGTTTCGGCCAGATAAATGTAACCATGTGATTTATGACTTAATGGTGTGGGAGTATCAATTTTATGCTGTTCCAGCCATTCCTGCATTTCCGGTGTTGAAAGCTGCCTTGCATAGCCGGGACGGGAGCAGACCAGTAAATGACAGATATCCAGCAATTCAGACCAGCGATGCCAGGTATGAATGGATTGCAGGGAATCCTGCCCGATGATAAATGCCAGCGGACACTGCTCACCGACTTCTTCACGGAATGACTTTAATGTATCAATAGTGTAAGAAGGCGTCTGACGCTGCAATTCCCGCGTATCAACAGTAAACAGGGGATTATCCTGTACTGCCAGACGCACCATTTCCAGCCGTTGCTGAGCGGTGGCTTCTGGCTGAGGGCGGTGTGGCGGAACATGGTTAGGTAACAGAATAACCTGTTTAAGCCCCGCCAGTTTTGCTAAAGCTTCTACCGGACGTAAATGACCATAATGGATGGGATCAAAAGTACCACCAAATAAAGCATGAATAATCGGTGAATTTAACGATGGATGAGTTAAGGATGAATTAGTGGTGTGAAGCATTCAAAAAGCTCTCTGGTAATATTTTTCCGTGCGTTTTTCCGAGGTCTTTTCCGTATAACAGCAGCATAGAAAGGGTTTCCAGGTCAGCCCAAATAGATTGGCCATAATCCTGTTTGATGCGCAACTCCATCTGGGTCAACAAGTGTATAGCTGAGTGTAGATCTTGCAGTGATAGCCGTTGTAATGCAGTAGTCAAAAGCATCCGACGGTTTTGCCAGACTTTATGTTGATCAAACAGTGTCTTTAAAGGTGTTGTTTTTTCCTGACGCTTAAGGGTTAACAGTAGCATCAGTTCTCGCTGTATAGTACGAAGCAGAATAATCTCTTCGGTATCTTCCTGTCGTAATTGTTTCAGGATATGCCATCCGCGTTTGACTTTTCCCGCCAGTAGCGCATCGACCCAATGGTAAGGGGCAAAATGTGCCGCATCATTGACAGCCTCTTCGACCCGATGAAGCGTCAGGCGATTATCAGGATAGAGCAATGAGAGCCGCTCCAGCGCTTGTGACAATGCCAGCAGATTTCCTTCGTAGCAATAACACAATAACTGGTTAGCTTCATCTTCCAGTGACAGGCCCATACTTTTTGCACGTTGTGCGACCCATTGAGGAAGACGGTTTTGCTCAGGATTGAGACAGCTGATATAAACACCATTTTTCCCGATTGCTTTGAACCAGGTGCTGTTTTCCTGTGCCTTAGTCAGTTTGTGCCCACGGAGTATCAATAAAACATCGTCATGCAATAATTCTGATAGCTTAGCCAGACGTTCCGCCATTGCTGCATTGGGACCATTTTCTGGTAACAACAGAGTAATTGACTGACGGCTGGCGAAAAGGCTGAGTGACTGGCATAAACTGAAGATTTCATCCCACTCGGTATGGTTATCCAGTGAAAACGAGAAATGCTCCAGAAAGCCGTGCTGCTCAGCTACCTTCCGGATACTGTCCTGACTTTCCTGTAGCAGCAATGGCTCATTGCCCCATAGCAGGTAGTTATTTCGCAGCCCTTCATTGAGCTGCGAAAGAAGTTGTTCAGGATAGAGTCTGATCATTGCTTTTGTGTTTCAGCAGATTTAGGTTGCTCTGAACTTTGAATTGTCAGCAGTTTGCGTATCAGCTGACGAGCCGCTTGTTCACGCATTTCCTGCTTAACAAGTTCATTTTCTGCATCTTTAGCTAATGCTTCCAATGGGTTATCAAAAAACGAACGCTCAACCCTGACCTCTAATGGATAAATGTTACCATTTGGCATCAGAACCTGTGCATCAACATCCAGCACCAGTTGACGTTCCGCCGCTTTACCATCCTGAAAGACTGAAACCGTGACATTGTTTTCACTTGAACCCAGTAATTTCAGAATTGGCAGTGAGGCACTGGCCTGCTCAGCAATTCTGACATCGTTCAGACGTAGCTGCTGACGTACTGCCCGTGCCAATGGCCCATAAGGATCACCAGAATTTAGCTGTAATGTCTGGAGTTCTTTGGGAACCTGTGTTGTGCCACGTAGATGAAAGCCGCAGCCAGCGGTGACAAGCACCGCTAACCCCAGCAACAACGTGAAAATACGATGTCGCATACTCTTTCCTATAATATTAACCAACGACCAGATTCAGCAATTTACCCGGAACATAGATAACTTTCCGGATACTGACGCCTTCAAGGTATTTCGTTACGCTGTATTCCTGAGAAGCCATCTCCTGAACATATTCTTTTGACGCATCTGCCGGTACGGTGATACGGCCACGGACTTTACCGTTGATCTGAATGACAACCAGTTTAGTATCATCAACCATGGCTTTTTCATCAGCCTGCGGCCATGCAGCGGTATCAATGTCACATTCATTACCAAGTGCTTTCCACATCACGAAGCAGGCATGTGGTGTGATAGGAGAAAGCATACGTACAACGGCTGTCAGCGCTTCTTGCATCAGGGCACGATCTTGCTCTGTTTCCAGCGGTGCGCGGGTCAGTTTATTCATCAGTTCCATGATAGCGGCTATTGCGGTATTGAATGCCTGACGGCGGCCGATATCATCCGTAACTTTAGCAATAGTTTTGTGCAGGTCTCGACGCAAATCTTTCTGTTCGGTTGTCAGGCTGGTGATATCCAGTGGCTGAATTTCGCCTTTATCAGTATTTTTGCTTACATGCTCGTGAACCAGACGCCATACACGTTTCAGGAAGCGGTTAGCTCCTTCTACCCCAGATTCCTGCCATTCCAGAGTCAGTTCTGGTGGTGCAGCGAACATCATAAACAAACGAACAGTATCAGCACCGTATTTATCAACCATCAGTTGTGGGTCGATACCGTTATTTTTGGATTTGGACATTTTGCTCATGCCGGTATAAACCAGTTCATGACCATCACTATCCATTGCTTTGGTGATGCGGCCTTTCTCGTCACGCTCAACAATAGCATCAGCCGGAGATACCCAGATTTTTTCACCGTTGCTGCCAGTGTAATAGAAGGCTTCTGCCAGAACCATGCCCTGACACAGCAGATGTTTTGCTGGCTCATCTGAATTGACCAGACCCGCATCACGCATCAGTTTGTGGAAGAAACGGAAATACATCAGGTGCATGATGGCGTGTTCAATACCACCAATATATTGATCCACTGGCAGCCAGTAGTTAGCAGCGGCAGGATCAAGCATACCTTTATCATAATCCGGGCAGGTATAACGAGCGTAATACCATGACGATTCCATAAAGGTATCGAAGGTATCCGTTTCACGTAATGCAGGCTGACCATTAATAGTTGTCTTGGCCCATTCCGGATCTGCTTTGATTGGGCTGGTGATGCCATCCATTACAACATCTTCCGGCAGAATAACCGGCAGTTGATCTTCAGGAACCGGAACTACTGTTCCATCTTCCAGTGTTGCCATTGGAATTGGTGCACCCCAGTAACGCTGGCGGGAAACTCCCCAGTCACGCAGGCGATAGTTAACTTTGCGTTTGCCTACCCCCATTTCAACCAGTTTATCAGCGATAGCATTGAAGCCTGCTTCATGGCTCAGCCCACTGAATTCGCCGGAATTGACCAGAGCGTTTTTATCAGTCATCGCGCTTTCCTGGACAGTTGGTACATTACCATCGTTGTCCAGAATGACAGCTTTGATTGGCAGGTTATATTTGGTTGCGAATTCCCAGTCACGCTGATCATGGCCCGGAACCGCCATCACTGCACCTGTGCCGTATTCCATCAGAACGAAGTTGGCAACCCAGATAGGCATTTTTTCGTTAGTTAATGGATGGATTACGAACATACCGGTCGGCATGCCTTTTTTCTCCATTGTTGCCATATCTGCTTCAGCAACTTTGGTATTACGGCAGTCGTTGATAAATTCTGCCAGCTCAGAATTGTTTTCCGCCGCCTGTTTTGCCAGAGGATGACCCGCCGCTACAGCAACATAGGTAGCCCCCATAAAGGTATCCGGGCGGGTGGTATAGACGGTCAGTTTTTCCTGACTGTCAGCAACGTTAAAGGTGATTTCAGCACCTTCTGAACGGCCAATCCAGTTACGTTGCATAACTTTGACCTGCTCAGGCCACTCTTCCAGCTTATCCAGATCGTTCAGTAATTCTTCCGCGTAATCGGTGATTTTAATAAACCACTGCGGGATCTCTTTACGTTCTACAGGGCTGTCACAGCGCCAGCAACAGCCATCAATAACCTGCTCATTCGCCAGAACGGTCAGATCGTTCGGACACCAGTTCACTGCGGAGGTTTTTTTGTAAACCAGACCTTTTTCATACAGTTTGGTGAAGAACCATTGTTCCCAGCGATAATATTCCGGTGTACAGGTTGTGACTTCACGATCCCAGTCGTAACCAAATCCCAGCATTTTTAGCTGGCCTTTCATGTATTCGATATTGGAATAAGTCCACGGTGCTGGTGCGGTCTTGTTTTTAACCGCAGCACCTTCTGCTGGTAAACCGAATGCATCCCAACCGATAGGTTGCAGGACATTTTTACCAAGCATACGCTGGTAACGGGAAATCACATCACCAATAGTGTAGTTACGGACATGGCCCATATGTAGTCGGCCAGAAGGGTAAGGTAGCATGGACAGGCAGTAGTATTTTTCTTTGCTGCTGTCTTCGGTCACTTTAAAAGTTTGCTTCTCTTGCCAATGAAGCTGGACTTGTTGCTCTATGTCTTCTGGACGATATTGTTCTTGCATGGCACCGATGATCCTATGGTGAGTAATAATGCTACGCCTTTATACCCTTCACCTTTCAGGCTGCCTCTTTGTTGGGCTATCTGGGATTAACTCCCTGCCGACGCGATGCAACTCGAAATCTATTGGGTATAGCGAGTATGTTTGTTTATGAAATTTAAGATGCCATAGCATAGCGGATAGGAATAGGGGCAACAACACCTGTTAGTGGTACAACACAGAAAATTACTGAATTTTTACCCCCTTCATCTTTCCTACCGGGAACAGATGCGGTTTAAAGCCGGCGGTAATGTTGGTACCGCCGACCAGAAACGTAATCAGTGCAGAATTTTTGCCAGAAAATCGCGGGCGCGTTCCGATTTAGGGTTGACGAAGAAATCTTCTTTTCTGCTGTCTTCGACAATTGTTCCCTCATCCATAAAGATAACGCGATGAGCCACTTTTTTTGCAAACCCCATTTCATGGGTAACGACCATCATGGTCATTCCTTCGTTAGCCAGTTCAACCATCACATCCAGCACTTCATTGATCATTTCTGGATCAAGGGCAGAAGTGGGTTCGTCAAACAGCATGGCAATCGGATCCATACAAAGAGCACGTGCGATAGCTACCCGCTGCTGTTGCCCGCCGGAAAGCTGGGAAGGGAATTTATGGGCGTGGTTTGATAACCCGACTCTATCTAGCAGTTTCAGGGCTTTTTCTGTTGCTGCCTGCTTATCGCGCTTGAGAACTTTAACCTGAGCCAGCGTCAGATTGTCAATGATCGACAGATGAGGAAACAGTTCAAAATGTTGAAATACCATACCAACTTGGGAACGTAATTGTGCCAGATCGGTTTTTTTATCATTGACTTTTGTTCCATTGACCGAAATTTCACCTTGCTGGACAGCTTCGAGACCGTTGACCGTTTTTATGAGTGTGGATTTGCCAGAACCAGAAGGCCCGCAGACGACCACGACTTCGCCTTTTTTGACTTCAGTTGAACAGTCATTCAGCACCTGAAACTGGCCATACCATTTGGATACATTTTTCAGCGAGATCATTAAATAGTCCTTTTCTTTAAATAGTTAACCAGCATCGAGGCGGAAAAACTAATAACAAAATAAACCAACCCGGCAAACAGAACCATTTCAACCTGTGTACCGTCACGTTCACCGATATTGCTTGCTGTACGGAAAAAATCCGCCAGACTCAATACGTATACCAGAGAAGTATCCTGAAATAATACAATGCCCTGCGTCAGCAGCAACGGTATCATTGCCCGGAATGCCTGTGGCAGAATGACCAAACGCATACTTTGCATGTGTGTCATCCCTAATGCCAGCGATGCTGCTGACTGGCCACGGGAAATACTCTGGATACCGGCCCGGATAATTTCAGAATAATAGGCCGCTTCAAAGATTGAGAACGCTACCATTGCAGAGATTAATCGGATATCAGTTTTTGGTGATATACCCAGAACATTTTGAACTAAGCTAGGCACAATTAAATAGAACCATAACAATACCATTACCAGAGGTACGGAACGGAAGAGGTTAACATACAGGGCCGCAAACCAGCTCAGAGCCTTAATGGAAGAAAGCCGCATCATTGCCAGAATGGTTCCCCAGGCAATGCCAATAACGATAGCTATCAGTGTGATCTCTGCGGTGATGATTAATCCATACAACAGAAGCGGCAGGCTGGGAACAATCGAACTCCAGTCAAATTGATACATGTTCTATTTCCCTCCTATGTTGCCCGGCAGCTGTATTTTTTTCTCTAGCATGCTCATTGCCAGCATAATCACGAGATTGATACCCACATATGCCAGTGTGATAACCGTAAATGTTTCATAGGCATGTGCTGAATAATCCAGTAATTTCCCTGCCTGTGCTGCCATATCCACCAGACCGATAGTTGAAGCAATCGCGGAGTTTTTCACCAGATTGAGCATTTCTGAGGTCATGGGTGGTGTAATGACACGATAAGCGTTGGGTAGCAGAACGTAGCGGTAAGTCTGAGGCAGAGTCAGCCCCATTGCCAGCCCTGCGGCTTTTTGTCCCCGTGGCAGGGATTGAATAGCAGCCCTGACTTGCTCACATACTCGTGCTGCGGTGAATAATCCGAGGCAAACCAGTGAGGAAAGGAAAAACTGGATGTTAGGATCTAAGTCCATTTTGAACCAGTCACTCACATTTTTGGGCAGAAACTCCGGAACAACCAGATACCATATAAAAAACTGGACTATAAGGGGAACGTTACGAAATAGTTCGACATAGCAGGTTCCTAACCCGGAAAGGAATTTATTCGGGACAGTTCGCAGAATGCCGAAAAAAGAACCTACAATAAATGCAATAACCCAGGCACATATTGAAAGAGCTACAGTTACCTGAAATCCAGAAATGATCCACCCCAGATAGGTGGTGTTACCAAAAGGCGCTTCCTGTAGAAAGATGCCCCAGTTCCAATCAATTGACATACATATGCTCCCTGAAACATAAAAATGAGGTAGGAGACGGCTACCTCATACCCGTCGTGCCAATGAAATCGGGGTTTTAGGTTTATAATTAATTCAACGACTTATCATTTGGTGCTTTGAACAGCTCTTTCATCTCATCAGACAGAGTAAAATTCATATTCAGATTTTTGGGTGGAATCGGCTGTTTGAACCAGATATCGAACCTTTCTGCGGCCTTGCCTGACGTCTGTATTTCTGCAACTGTTTCATCCAGCAGCTTCTTGAACTGAGGGTCATCCTTGCGCATCAGACAGCCATAAGCTTCTTTAGATTGCGGTTCACCAACGATAATCCACTGTTCAGGTTTTTTCGCTTTGGCGCGCTCTCCTGCCAATAGCGCATCATCAACCATGAAGGCGACAGCACGGCCTGATTCCAGTGTCCGGAATGAATCACCATGATCTTTTGCGCTGATAATGCGCATCTTCATTTTTTTCTCGTCATTGAGCTTATTCAGCAGCATTTCAGATGTTGTACCGGCACTGACAACAACATTTTTTCCACCCAGATCATCAAATCCTTTGATACCTGAATCTTTATTGGTCAGAAGGCGGGTATTGACGATAAAGATAGTATTGGAGAATGCGGCCTGTTTTTGGCGCTCGGGAGTATTGGTGGTTGAACCACATTCAAAATCAAAAGTCCCATTTTGGAGTAATGGAATACGGTTCTGGGAGGTAACCGGAATCAATTTTACCTGTAGATCAGGAGCACCAATTTTTTTCTTAATCGCTTCCACGATTAAATTGGAATGGTCCTGAGCGAAACCGACAACATTCTGTTTTCCATCATAATAAGCAAATGGAACAGAAGATTCTCTGTGCCCGACAGCAACAACACCACTGTCTTTAATTTTTTTCAATGTGCCGGTCAGTTCCTCAGCATGGGCAGCTCCTACCGCGCTAAGCAACATTGTGGCTAACATCAACTTACGCATATACAGCTCCTTCATGTGGTTGTTTTATTCAAAACTGGGTTTGTTTGCAGGGGGTGGATCTATGCTTTTATTTCTGTTTTACAGAAATTGTTAGCATGGAAATAAATTTCTAATATTGTTTTGTATATGGGTCGTAAAAAAATAATTCATAATGTTACTTTTTTGAAACATTGATGTTTTCATTTTGCGAGCCAACTCGAACTATAAACAAACAATTTTGTTTAAGTGTGATTTTGTGGCAAATAATTTTTAATCTTGTTCACAGTTTGCACTTTTTAGGAATAAATACCTCAGTGCGGTGATCTTTTAGACTGTTTTTATGTTTTTTGTGAATATTCTAGAAATGAAACTAATGGAGGGATTGATGTTGGAGAAATTACCTAAAATGATATACGAGAAAGAATAAGTTCAGTAGGTAAATACATTCTGAACTTATTCTTTGGAGGGTTTTTAGTGGGTATCGTTAAATACTTAACTAAGTGCGACGACGGTTTCTGATTAATCCGAACAAAATAAACAATACAGTCATTCCCCAAACCGGCCAGTTCCCAATACGGAAATAAGGTGTGACCCCGCTGGCTGGAGTGACTTCTGCTTCCAAGACCTGACGGGTGAACTGCGGAATTTCAGCCTGTATTGAACCATCTGGTCTGATGACGGCAGTAATGCCATTATTGGTTCCCCGTAATAATGGGCGACCCAGTTCAAGCGCGCGCATCCGCGCCATCTGGAAGTGTTGCCACGGGCCAATAGATTGACCGAACCATGCGTCGTTGGAAATTGTCAGCAAAAATTCTGTGCTGGGTTTGAAATTATTGCGGACTTGCTCACCTAAAATAATTTCATAACAGATAGCAGCAGTAATGTCATAACCAGCAACAGAAAGCTGAGGCTGTATATAACTGCCCTGACTGAAAGAGGACATAGGCAGGTTAAATAAGGGAGCTAATGGACGCAGTAATGATTCCAGCGGTACAAATTCACCAAACGGTACAAGGTGATGTTTGTCATAGCGGTCAGCCGCCGGATACTGGTAAGGCGTTTTCTCTCCTAACACAATAATGCTGTTATAGAATTTATATCCATCCAATGTCGGACGGGCATCAGGAATACCCGTGATCAGGCTGGTATGATACTGCCTTAGCAACGCATCCAGTTTGGTCAGGAAGAGACTCTGGTCGTGTTCAGTATCAGGAATAGCTGCTTCTGGCCAGATAATGATGGGAACTTTCCCAATAAAAGGGCGGCTGTTATCCAGATAGATATCCAGTGTTTTGCCCAATGCTGAAGAATTCCATTTTATTTCCTGAGGGATATTCCCCTGTACCAGTGCTATATCAGCCGATTTTTCCGGTAGTAGGGTATACCACTGATAATGCCTCATTGGCCACGGTAACATCAGTAAAGCAACGGCAGCGATGGCAGCTACGATTTTTTTATGTACGGTGGCAAAAACCAGCAACCCGCTTATAATCATCAACAGGAAAGTAATACCTTCTACCCCGAAAACCGGCGCAATGGCTTTTAACGGGCCATCAATTTGACTGTAACCAAATTGTAGCCACGGAAAACCGGTAAGTACCCAGCCACGTAAAAATTCTGTTAACTGCCACAGAGCAGGGCTGGCAATCAGCAGCCTTAACCCGTTTGAGGCAGGGAAAAAGCGGTTAAGTAACCCGGCAAACAAGGCCGGATAAAGCGCAAGATAAGCCGCCAGCAGGATAACTAAAAAGATATTAACGGCGGTTGGCATACCCCCGAAACCGGCAATGCTGACATAAACCCAGTTTGTTCCGCTGCCGAACAATCCAAGCCCCCAGCAGAAACCAATAAAGACTGCTTGTCGGGTGGTTCGGTTTAACGTCAGTATTTGCAGGCCAAAGAGGGAAATAAGAGCAGCAGGCCAGAAATCAAAAGGTGAAAAAGCCAGTGTTCCACTGGCTCCGAAGAAAAGCGCCAGCAAGGCACGCAGCCACTGGCAACTTATTAATGAGGTTTTGTTCATCCAGATCCCATTAGTCTTTATCAAGGCCAGGAACTTCAGCATCATCCGGTATTTTTACATGAACCTGAATGATTTTACGGCTATCTGCCATGGCTACTTTGAAATGATAGCCATTAATGCTGATGGATTCTCCACGGGAAGGCAGATGCCCGAATGCCTGCATGACCAACCCGCCGATGGTATCAACTTCTTCATCACTGAAAT
Source organism: Xenorhabdus sp. PB61.4 (assembly GCF_963894935.1). Classification (NCBI taxonomy): domain Bacteria; kingdom Pseudomonadati; phylum Pseudomonadota; class Gammaproteobacteria; order Enterobacterales; family Morganellaceae; genus Xenorhabdus; species Xenorhabdus sp. PB61.4. The sequence continues at coordinate 12,017 of NZ_CAWQJR010000170.1, read as the reverse complement.
TAGTGCCGAAAACATCGTTGAAATCTTCAATCTGAGCCAATGCTCGTACTGAGTAAGTATGGCGGCTCAGGGCACGAATGTCGTTATCTTCGTCATCGTCGTACTCGTCCTCAATTTCGCCTACAATCAGTTCAAGTATATCTTCAATCGTGACCAGACCGGAAACACCGCCGAATTCATCGATAACAATCGCCATATGGTAGCGTTGGGAACGAAACTCTTTCAGCAATCGGTCAACGCGCTTACTTTCCGGCACCACCACCGCTTGCCGCAGAACTTTATCAATGCTGAAAGGTTCTGCGTTCGTACGCATAAATGGCAGAAGATCTTTTGCCATCAGAATGCCTTCAATGTGATCTTTATCCTCGCTGATCACAGGAAAACGGGAGTGGGCTGACTCGATAATGACATCCAGACATTCGTCCAGAGGCTGGTTGCGTTTTAAGGTAACGATTTGTGAGCGTGGGATCATAATGTCACGCACGCGCTGGTCAGCAATATCCATCACCCCTTCGAGCATTTCTCGGGTATCGGGGTCGATGAGGTCGTTCTGTTCTGAATCACGGATCAGTTCAACTAAATCATCGCGGTTTTTCGGCTCACCGTGGAAAATCTGATTAAGAAGTGCAAAAAAGCCTTTCTTAGGTCCAGGGCTATCGTTACTAGAAGGATGGTCGTCGCTCATGGCGTTCTAATTGTATTTCCTCATTAATTAAAGTGATCGTAATATTTAACATAAAAATATTATTGGTGGTTATTCTTTTTCTGCAAGATAGGGATCAGGATAACCCATTTTTCCCAGAATTTCTGTTTCCAGAGATTCCATTTCTTCTGCTTCTTCATCCTCAATATGGTCATACCCAAGCAGATGAAGACAGCCGTGTACCACCATATGGGCCCAGTGTTCTTCGACGGTTTTTTGCTGCTCCTGCGCTTCTTTTTCAACAACCTGACGGCATATGATTAAATCACCGAGCAAGGGTAGTTCAATTTCAGGCGGAGATTCAAACGGGAAAGATAACACATTGGTTGGTTTGTCTTTCCTTCGATAAGTGAGGTTTAATTCGTGGCTTTCTGCCTCATCGACTAAACGGATTGTGACTTCACTTTCTGCCTGAAATTGTGGCAAAACGCCTTCCAGCCAGTTTCGGAAAAGAACCTCCTCAGGAAGCCCTTCAGGTTTTTCACATGCAATCTGTAAATCTAATATAACTGAACTCATTGTGCTTCCTGCCTGCGCTTTTCATTAAGCGCCTGTTTACGTTTCTGCTCAGCGGCTTCCCATGCTTCATAAGCGATGACGACTTTGGCAACTACCGGGTGGCGAACCACATCTTCGCTATAGAGGAAGTTAAAGCTCAGTTCATCAACGTCAGATAAAACTTCCATCGCGTGACTCAGACCTGATTTCTGGCCTCTGGGCAAGTCTATCTGGGTGACATCACCAGTGATAACGGCTTTGGAGTTGAAACCAATACGGGTCAGAAACATTTTCATCTGTTCGATGGTTGTATTCTGGCTTTCGTCGAGAATAATAAAGGCATCATTGAGCGTTCGTCCACGCATATAGGCCAGTGGAGCGACTTCAATAACATTTCTTTCGATCAGCTTCTCAACTTTTTCAAATCCCAGCATCTCAAATAATGCATCGTAAAGCGGACGTAGATAAGGATCGACTTTCTGGCTCAGATCCCCCGGCAGAAAGCCCAGTTTTTCTCCGGCTTCAACAGCAGGACGGGTGAGCAATATCCGGCGGATTTCCTGACGCTCCAGGGCATCAACTGCTGCTGCAACGGCCAGATAGGTTTTACCCGTCCCCGCAGGCCCGATACCAAACGTAATATCATGGTTAAGAATATTGGCAATATACTGAGCCTGATTAGGTGTACGGGGTTTGACTACGCCCCGTTTGGTTTTGATATTCACGGCCTTACCGTAGTCAGGGACGCTTTCTGCTGCTTGCTCCAGTACGCGGGTTTCCGTGATAGCCAGATGAATCTGCTCAGGTTCGAGATCCGGTATCACTCCGCGTACAGGGGCGGTTTCAACATACAGGCGGCGCAGTATACTGGCTACTGCGCTGACACACAGTGGTTTGCCCACCAATTTGAAACGATTGTCGCGGCGGTTTATCTCTATTCCCAAGCGACGTTCAAGTTGTTTCAGATTGTCATCAAGTGGGCCACACAGGCTCATTAATCGCTGATTATCTGCGGGTTCCAGAAAGATCTCTTGTGTTGCTACTTGTGGGTTGATTTGTGTCACTGATTATCTCTATGTTAAGGCCTGTGAATCCGGCCTATTTGTTAAAGTTATCCTGTTCTTTTACGGCTGGCCTGTTATGAAGGCTGATAAATGCCAACACCGATTTCGTCTTCTTTACGGGTTCGGGCAATGACTGATTCAGGTGATTCATAGACACGTAAATCCATTTCATCTTCGGTGCGGATGACCTTACCGCGCAGGGAATTGGCATAGACGTCGACAATTTCAACATCAACAAACTTGCCAATCATATCAGGTGCGCCTTCAAAATTAACTACACGGTTATTTTCCGTGCGTCCGGAAAGCTCCATAATATTTTTACGGGACGGGCCTTCAACAAGAATGCGCTGAGTACTGCCAAGCATTGCCCGGCTGAAGCTCATGGCTTGTTGGTTAATACGCTGCTGGAGCAGGTACAGACGCTGTTTTTTCTCGTCTTCACTCACATCATCCGGCAAATCAGCCGCAGGAGTACCCGGACGTGCTGAATAAATAAAACTGAAACTCATGTCGAAATTAACATCGGCAATTAATTTCATTGTTTTTTCAAAGTCATCCTGTGTTTCACCAGGGAAACCAATGATGAAATCTGAACTGATCAGGATATCCGGACGAGCCTTCCGCAAACGACGAATAATTCCTTTATATTCCAGCGCAGTATGAGCACGTTTCATCAGAGTCAGAATGCGGTCAGAGCCACTCTGGACAGGTAAGTGCAGGAAGCTGACCAGTTCAGGGGTGTCTTCATACACGGCGATGATATCGTCAGTAAATTCAATTGGATGGCTGGTAGTGAAGCGTATGCGGTCGATTCCGTCAATAGCCGCAACCAGACGCAGTAATTCAGCAAATGTGCAGATATCTCCGTCAAATGTTGCACCGCGATAAGCATTCACGTTCTGACCGAGCAGGTTTACTTCACGCACACCCTGCGCAGCAAGCTGAGCAATTTCAAACAGAATATCATCACAAGGACGGCTGACTTCTTCCCCACGGGTGTAAGGAACAACACAGAATGTGCAGTATTTATTACAGCCTTCCATGATAGAAACGAATGCCGTCGGGCCATCAGCACGGGGTTCTGGCAGGCGGTCGAATTTCTCTATTTCAGGGAAACTGATATCAACAACAGGGCTGCGGGTGCCTTTCACATGATTAATCATTTCCGGCAGGCGGTGCAGGGTTTGTGGCCCGAATATAATATCAACGCTCGGAGCACGCTGGCGAATGTAATCCCCTTCCTGAGAAGCCACACAGCCTCCAACGCCAATGATAACTTCAGGGTTTTTGTCTTTCAGCCCTTTCCAGCGCCCGAGTTGGTGAAAGACTTTTTCTTGGGCCTTTTCACGGATTGAACAAGTATTCAAGAGTAAGATATCTGCGTCTTCGGCGATATCGGTTAACTGATAACCGTGAGTGGTTTCCAGCAGGTCGGCCATCTTGGATGAATCGTATTCATTCATCTGACAGCCCCAGGTTTTGATATACAGTTTTTTTATCGTCGACATTTTGTGTATCCGGTGTTTCCAGTGAAATGATGCGTCAACACTGAAAAGCATAGTCTATTGAACCAGCATATTGAATACAGTGTGTTTAGCATAATGTTACAGGCTATTGTATTCATTTGAGGCACCAGTGACCAGACTGTAACACCGGATATTCACAGCCGGAAAGGGAAAATTCCGGTACACTATTTTAATCAAGAAGTTAATAGCGTGATGAATATGAATAATCCACAACAAAAATTCGATATGGTTATCGTGGGTGCCGGGATGATTGGTGCGGCAACGGCATTGGGATTGGCGCAGGAAGGCTGGCGTGTCGCTCTGTTGGAACATCAGCCACCACAACCCTACAGTGCAGAAAGTGAGCCGGATATTCGTATTTCTGCCATTAGCCGAGCATCCGTGGATTTGCTGAAGCAATTGGGTGCTTGGGAACATGTTGTGCAGATGCGTAGCGCACCTTATCGGAAGCTGGAGACATGGGAACAGAATGATTCCAATGTGATTTTTGATGCAGCAAGCCTTGGCCTGCCTGAACTTGGGTACATGGTAGAGAACCGCATTCTGCAACTGGCTTTGTGGCAGGAGTTTGAACGATATCCTAACCTGACATTGTTTTGCCCCGCAGAGCTGAAATCGATGCAGCGTCATGGTGGTCATAAAACATGGCAACTTGAATTGACTGATGGTACGGAATTAAACACTCGTTTGATTATCGGTGCTGATGGCGCCCGTTCTCAGGTTCGGCAATTAGCGGGAATTGGCAGCAGGGGATGGCAATATCGTCAGTCGTGTATGTTGATAACTGTTAAAACGGAACAACCTCAGCAGGATATAACATGGCAGCAATTTTTTCCTTCTGGCCCCAGAGCCTTTCTGCCGTTATTCGACCAGTGGGCATCGCTGGTATGGTATGACTCTCCCGCCCGCATTCGTCAGTTACAGGCGATGTCAATGAAACAGCTTGAGCGGGAAATATTTCAGGCGTTTCCGGCCCGTTTGGGTAAAGTGACTCCGATTGCCGCTGGTTCGTTTCCTCTGACCCGTCATCATGCCAGCGATTATGTGCGTGAAGGGCTGGTTTTGCTGGGAGATGCAGCTCATACAATTAACCCACTGGCAGGGCAGGGGGTCAATCTGGGCTATCGGGATGTAGATGCTTTATTTAAGGTATTGATTGATGCCAAAGAATCACTAGAAGAGTGGGATTCCCTGACTGTACTGATGCGTTATCAACGTCGCAGGATGCCTGATAATTTGGTTATGCAGGCGGGAATGGATCTCTTTCATACGGCATTCAGCCATGATCTGCCAGGATTGAAAACAATGCGTAATTTGGCATTGATGGCAGCGCAGCGCTCAGGTGCGATGAAAAAACTAGCGCTGAAATATGCGCTGGGGGTGTGATTACTGTTTTAGTCAATATTTTGAGGGTAGGAGCCGTATTTTGAATACTTCTACCCTTAGATATGTTTTCTATTGAGCACTTCATAAAATAGGATTAGATGTGTCAATTTCAGGTAGGTTATCAAACAAAGATGGAGATTATCAGGCGATAAGCTGGGGATATTTTTTGGCAGAAAAACAAAAAAAAACCACCAAAAGGCGGTTATCAGTTCAGTCAACGTTTTGAAAAATTTGGCTGGGGTACCAGGATTCGAACCTGGGAATGCCGGAATCAGAATCCGGTGCCTTACCGCTTGGCGATACCCCAACTGAATTTAAAATGGTGGCTACGACGGGATTCGAACCTGTGACCCCAGCATTATGAGTGCTGTGCTCTAACCAGCTGAGCTACGTAGCCATTTACGTTAACCGTAAATTTTATGAAAACCTTCAGGAAAATGGCTGGGGTACCTGGATTCGAACCAGGGTATGCCAGGATCAAAACCTGGTGCCTTACCGCTTGGCGATACCCCACCTGAACATTTTCATTTTAAACCTTGTTTTATTAATGGCTATCTATTTCTTAGCAATTATCGTTTTCAGAAATATGGCTGGGGTACCTGGATTCGAACCAGGGTATGCCAGGATCAAAACCTGGTGCCTTACCGCTTGGCGATACCCCACCTGAAAACAACACACTAAAACTTAAAACAACCTTAGCAAAACTCGATTTAAGTGCAACCGAAGAAGAAATGGTGCGGGAGGCGAGACTTGAACTCGCACACCTTGCGGCGCCAGAACCTAAATCTGGTGCGTCTACCAATTTCGCCACTCCCGCAAAGATGGTGGCTACGACGGGAATCGAACCTGTGACCCCAGCATTATGAGTGCTGTGCTCTAACCAGCTGAGCTACGTAGCCATCTTTTTTCGCTTTGCCTTCATCGGCGGTGCGGGGCGCATTATGCGTATATCAGACAGATGCGTCAACTGCTTTTTTAAAAAAATATGCATAAAATCGCTTGTTTGTTTGCCCTGTAATCATCTTGATGATAAAAGAAGCTGAAATGGCGAATTATCCTCCAAGAAGGTGTTGTAACAGCACACCATTGAGCATAGCTCGCTTCGTTAAGGCGAATGCGCCTATTGCAGAACAGTGGTTTAATTCGGAAACCACGATAGGCAGGTCTTCACGGAAGTTTTTCAAAGACTGAGTATTGATGCAGTTTTGAATAGCGGTAAGCAGAGACTGCTCTGCTTCAGTGATATCACCGGCAATAACAACTTTTTGTGGGTTAAAGAAGTTAATGGCAATGGCGATAGCTTTACCGAGGTTATGCCCTGCCTGCCGGATCACTTCGACTGCCAGAGAGTCGCCCTGATTAGCAGCGCGACATATGTCATGGATGCTGCACTTATCCAATGTCAGCTTACTTGGAAACCCTTGCTGTAATTGGTGCTGTATTTTAGCTTCTATGGCTGGATTGGATGCGATCGTCTCCAGACAACCAAAATTACCGCAATGACAACGCTCACCCAGTGGTTCAATTTGGATATGGCCTATCTCTCCCAGATTGCCACGTTTATTGAGCAAGATATTATTCTTGATAATAACGCCAGCACCTACACCACGATGAACACGTACGAGAAGAGAGTCTTCACAATCGCGAGTGGCTCCGAAATAGTTTTCTGCCAGTGCCAAACTGCGGATGTCGTGTCCGATAAAACATGAAATATTGAAATGATTGCGCAGGTTTTGCACCAATGGCCAGTTATCGACTTTAATGTGTGGCATATAGCGGATAATGCCATTATGGGGATCAACCAATCCGGGAACAATAATGGAGATCGCAATCAGTTCGCGGTTACGCCGCTGATTTCTGCTGATAAAGTCTTCAATAACGGAGATAATCCGTTGTTCGACTTCTTGCTGGCTATTTTCCAGAACAGGATGTTGCTCTTCAGCCAGTTGTCTGGCGCTCATATCAAATAACGCAATCGTCGCATCCCGACGGCCTAGCCGAACACCAATAGTATGAAAATGGCTGGTTTCTGTGACGATGGAAATAGCGCGACGTCCGCCCGTAGATGCCTGCTGATCAACTTCTTTAATCAGACCGCGATCAATTAACTGACGCGTAATTTTTGTCACACTGGCCGGAGCAAGCTGGCTCTCTTCCGCAATTTGTATACGGGATATTGGCCCGAGTTGGTCTATCAACCGATAGACTACGGCGCTATTGAGCTGTTTGACCAGCTCAATATTCGCGATTTGTTTTTGTGTGTTATGGTTGTTCATCAGGCACTATGCTCGATAGTTCAGCTTCATTTCCTTTGTTATTATTGTCATTAACGATATTGCCGTTAACTATGGTTTTACAGATTTTGAAATCATGAGTGAATGCTGTCAGGTTTGCTACTTTACCCGGCTCAATCGTTCCAAGATGTTTATCGACACCGATAGCTTTAGCTGGGTAAAGGGTTGCCATGCGCAGTGTTTCATCTAAAGCGATGCCAACTTTTTCGACACTATTCCTGACACACTCAATCATTGTGGCTGAAGAGCCACTTAATGTGCCATTCTCATCGACACATAACCCGTTACGATAATATATTGTTTTATTAGCGAAGGTGAATTGCTCTATATTACTGTTTTCATCCAGCCCGGCAGGAACAATGGCATCTGTCACGAGGACTAATTTTTCATTTTTCAGACGCTTGGCGCTACGAATGTTGGGCCAAGCAACATGCATCCCATCACAAATAATACCGGCATAAACTTCAGTAGTATCATAAATTGCGCTGATTAACCCCGGTTGTCGGCCCGAAATGGCTGGCATGGCATTATATAAATGAGTAGAGAAGGTAATACCATTTTGGAATCCCCGTCGCGCCTCTTCATAGGTTGCGTTGGAATGACCCGCAGAAACAACAATACCCGCTTCAGTTAACTGATGAATATAATGATTTTCTACCATCTCAGGAGCAAGAGTAATTTTCTTGATCACATCGGCATTAATACACAAATAATTGACCATTTCCGGTGTTGGCTTGCGTATATAGGCAGCATTATGTGTGCCTTTTTTTACCGGATTGATGTAAGGCCCTTCCAGATGTAAACCAATCGCCTGATTGGGGTTGTTAGCCAGATAGATACGCATTACTTCAATGGCTTTGATCATCAGCTCATCAGGGCTAGTGATAAGCGTTGGCAGAAAACTGGTACAGCCGTATCGCTGATTGGTTTTCTGCATGATATGCAGGGTTTCTTCCGTAATATCTTCCATGCGGTCATTATACTGGACTCCGCCACAGCCGTTGACCTGCAGGTCAATAAATCCCGGAGAGAGGTTTGCACCCTGTAAATCATGCTGTTCAATGCCTGCCGGTAACTCATTTTCCGGACAAATATGCTTGATTATCCCACCTTCAATAATAACAGCATATTCACTGAGCCTGTCGTGTCCGGTGTAGATAATACAGTTGGTTAAAGCGTACATTCTGGACTCCTAAATGCCTGAATCAGTATTAACTGGCGAATTCACTCAGAATATCAGCCTCTATCTGGCGAAAATATTTTACGGTTTTTACTCTTAACTCCATTGTTGCAGCTTCATCACACGCAATAATTGTTTTTGGGTGTATCTGTAGACAGCTTACTGTCCACATATGGTTAACATTACCTTCAATAGCAGCTTGTAGAGCCTGTGCTTTTTGAGTTCCGGTTACGAGAATAATGATCTCTTCGGCATCCATTAACGTACCCACACCAATAGTTAACGCATATTGGGGGACTGATTCCACGTCATTATTGAAAAAACGGGAATTAGCAGTTCGTGTTTCCAGAGTCAGCGTCTTAATCCGTGTACGGGAAGAGAGAGAAGACGCGGGCTCGTTAAATGCAATATGGCCGTCGTTACCTACACCGCCCATAAACAGATGAATTTTGCCATACGCTTTAATTTTATTTTCATAGCGTAAGCATTCAGCATCGACATCTGCCGCATTTCCATTGAGTAAGTTGATATTTTCTTTTTCAATATCAATATGATTGAAGAGATTCTGATGCATGAAAGTGTGGTAACTCTGGGGGTGATCCTCAGGAATGCCAACATATTCATCCATATTAAAGGTTACAACATTTCTGAAACTAACTTTTCCTGCCTGATATAGCGCTATGAGTTCTTTGTAAGTTGCTAATGGTGTACTGCCTGTAGGCAGACCGAGAACAAAAGGGCGTTCTGCTGTTGGTTTGAATTCATTGATTTTTCTAACAATATAGTGAGCAGACCATCGACCTACATCACTTGCATTTGTTAAGGGGATCAGCCTCATGATGACCTCTTCAAAAAGTTATTCATTTATTAAATTAAAATTATACGAACAGTGGTAGGGCAAAAGCTGCCTATCATACCTGTTCTTTACAGCGGTTCTACCGGACACGTACGCGATAATGTTATTTTTTATAATAAAATAAGTTTTTGATTAAGGCCATATTTTGCTCAAAAATATATCAATTTAAGTGATTTTCATCACACATGTGAAGGATTTAATTTGCGATGAAAAATAAATTTCTTAGACTTAAAATTATTTAACAACAAATAGATGAAGATGTTATTACATCATTCATTAAACAAAATACTCCATTCATGGGGCTTTAAGGGGGCGTGAGTGAACATTTTAACTTACTTACAACAGATTGGTCGGGCATTAATGGTGCCTGTTGCAACATTGCCTGCTGCGGCGATATTACTCGGGATTGGATATTGGATTGATCCGACCGGTTGGGGAGCTGACAATAAAATGGCAGCTTTGTTTATCTCATCCGGTAAGGCTATTCTTGACAATATGGCAATATTATTTGCAATTGGTATTGCTTATGGTATGTCAAAAGATAAAGACGGAGCTGCTGCACTAACCGGATTAGTCGGGTTTATGGTTGTTATGAAACTGTGTTCGCCTGAAGTCATCGCGATGATTGAAGGTATTCCGGTTGCTGATGTGCCAGTGGCATTCAATAAAATTAATAACCAGTTTATTGGTATCTTAATAGGGGTTATTTCAGCAGAGCTTTATAACCGCTACAGTAATGTTGAATTACCTCTGGCACTGTCTTTTTTCAGTGGACGCCGTTTGGTACCGATCCTGAATTCTTTTTTAATGATTCTACTTTCTTTTATCCTGATATTTGTCTGGCCTGTCATTTATGATTGGCTGGTGGTATTTGGTGAAAGTATTACCAGCCTCGGGTCTGTAGGGGCCGGGCTTTATGCATTCTTTAATCGTCTGCTGATACCCTTAGGTTTGCACCATGCGTTGAACTCAGTTTTCTGGTTTGATGTGGCGGGTATTAATGACATTCCTAATTTCCTCGGAGGAGGAAAATCTATTGCTGAAGGAACGGCCATTCCGGGAATTACCGGGCGTTATCAGGCTGGTTTCTTCCCCATCATGATGTTTGGGTTACCGGGAGCGGCATTGGCGATATACCATTGTGCCCGCCCTGAAAACAAAGCAATGGTTGGCGGTATCATGTTGGCGGGGGCATTTGCTGCATTCTTTACTGGTATAACTGAGCCACTTGAATTCTCTTTCATGTTTGTGGCACCTGTGCTTTATTTCCTGCATGCCATTATGACGGGTATTTCAGTTTATATTGCCGCGGCGATGCACTGGATTGCCGGTTTTGGTTTTAGCGCCGGCTTTATTGATCTTTTCCTCTCCTCACGTAACCCGTTAGCTGTTCACTGGTACATGCTGATCCCACAAGGGTTAGTATTCTTCTGTATCTATTATGTTGTATTCCGTTTCACTATCAAAAAATTCAACCTGATGACATTAGGCCGTGAGTTACCTTCTACCGCGGGAACTGATGCTGATATGAAATTGAATGCTGGTGGCAAAAACGATATTCAGGAAGAAGCATATAACTATGTTGCTGCGATAGGGGGATCGACCAATTTAATCAATATTGACTCTTGTATCACCCGTTTGCGTTTATCCGTGAAAGATTCCAGTTTAGTTAATGAACGAGTCACTAAACGTCTTGGGGCTTCTGGTGTTATTCGCCTGAATAAAGGAAGTGTTCAGATTATTGTTGGTATGCGTGCTGAACTGATTGCCAGCGCCATGAAAGATGTTATTGCTAAAGGCCCAATTGCCGCTGCAACAGAAAATGATATTCCAGAGTCTGATATTCCGGTAGAAAAAAAGAGTACACAGGAAAGTAAAGAAATTCTGACTTTGCTGGCACCTGTTGCGGGTGAGCTAGTCAAGCTGGAGGATGTACCGGATGAAGCTTTCTCCAGTAAACTCGTTGGTGATGGTATTGCAATCAAGCCGACCTCGGAAACAGTCTTCTCACCCGTTACAGGTACGGTGGTAAAGGTATTTGATACTAACCATGCGTTATGTATTGAGGCGGATAATGGTGCTGAAGTTATTGTCCATATGGGCATTGATACTGTTTCCCTGGGTGGCCGTGGGTTTGAATGTCTGGTGAAAGAAGGCATGAAAGTCAAAACAGGAACGGCGTTACTGAAATTAGACCTTGATTATTTGAACTCTCATGCCAAGTCAATGATAAGCCCAGTTATTATCAGTAATATTGATAATTATTCAGGAATCCGAGTGATTGCAAAAGAGGGCGTTATTGCCACAGGAGAAGATTTATTTCAGATATATAAATAATTAATAACCTACCTCATAATTTTTATTTCATAAATATTTTTTAGTATTACCTGTATGCAGAAATGTATGCAGGTAATATTTGAATGATTTTTTTACTTTTAACACCCAGAAAGAGGTAAGTTATTTCTAGGTGGGCGAGTTAAATTCATCTAATTCTAAATATAGAATTATAG
>NZ_CAWQJR010000169.1:0-34452 GCF_963894935.1 Xenorhabdus sp. PB61.4 | reverse complement strand
TATATATTCTATTCTTGTTTTATTCGTATTAATTAATTTTGTGCTTTTTATTTTTATTGGGGTTTTAATGGAGAAATGGCAAGGTTGAACTAGAATTTAATGTAGTGTTTTATGAGGGCGCCAATTTAAAAAGCCACCACGTTAGTCAGTTAAAGAGATGTGCTTATTTCTCCTATTGGAGGGGGAATATTCTCGACGGATTAAAATGAAAAAGTCAGGGTAATAAAACTCCACGAATTAAATAATATTGATGGGGAGGCTCTGTTTTTATAAAAGTTATTATATATGATGCACCAGTATTATCTGAGGGGTTCTTGAATAAGATATATTATATTATCAGGTTATTTATGATATCCCGCTGGTCGCGCTCACTCTCTGGTCTTAATTCAATTAAAAAAGAGGATAACGATGAGCACTGAATTCTTTTCTCAGGCCGCGAATTTTCAGAGCACGGCCGCAGGCCGTGTCGATCCGCGCACGGGCCTGTTTAATTATGTGATGCCAGTGGCGCACCTTATCGGCAATAACCAACTGGGGCCGGAGCTGACCCTGGCGCTGGCATACAGCCCACTGAATTCAGCGGATATCGGCTTTGGGCTCGGTTTTTCCCTCGGGCTGACCCACTATGACAGCGACACGAAAATGCTGCAGCTCTCCACCGGCGAGCGCTATCAAGTGGATGAAACGGATAAGGCCGTGACCTTACTCCAATATAAGCAGGATGTGGTGCGGTTTGAAAAAAACGGGGCGGAGGATGCGTATCAGGTGATCCATAAATCCGGTCAGGTGGAGATCCTCTCCGGGCCGAAAAATGCGTTTAACCTGAAAGTTCCGGTGAAGATCCTGAATCCGCTGGGGCACAGCCTGCAGCTGGAGTGGAATTATACCGCCGGCGCCGTGCCCCACCTGACGGGGATTTACGATCTGGATAAAAAACACCGGGCGCTGCTGACCGTCAGGACAATACCGGGGGTGGCGACCCGGCTGACCGTCTGGCCCGGCATGTCGGAAATGTATGAAATTGAACTGGCGCTGCATAACGGTCGGGTGAGTACCATCACGAACCTGACGGCCGGGCAGACGTTGATCTGGTCACTGGATTATGACCTGCACTGCCAGTTTTTAAACCGGGTGACGGCCCCGACCGGTTTGCTGGAGGCGGTGACGTATACGCAGGACGGCCACCGTTTTCCGGCTAAGGGGCCGGTGGCCGCCTTGCCGTATGTGACCCGCCACAGCCAGTCATCCGGTCAGGGGGACGAAAATGTCCGCACGTATACTTATACGAAGAACAACTTTCTCGGCAGCGGGACGGGGGGCGACTGGAGCCGCAATCAGGATTATCTCTACGGCGTGTTGTCCGATTATCAGTACGGCTCCATCGAACGCTGGGACAACGGGCAGGCGGTCCGGGAAATTACCCGGCGCTACAATAATTACCATTTGCTGGTTTCAGAAACGGTACAGCAGAACAACTGCATACGTCAGCATGAAACGGAGTATTACGCCCAAATCGGGGCGGAGTTTGCGCAGCAGCCGCCCCAGTTTCAGTTGCCCAAATCGGCCACAGTCCGCTTTATTGCTGGCAACGGCCAGCGGGAGGAGGTGACCCGGACTGAGTTTGATGCGGCCGGCAACCCCACCCTGCAGATTGCCCCGGACGGCACCCGCACGGTGTGGGTCTATTACCCGGCCAAAGGGGAGGTGACACGGCTGGATGACGATTGCTGCGGCTGTCCGGCTGACCCCCACGGGTTTGTCCGTTACGTGAAATCGAAAACAGTGACCCCGGGCGTGGCTTCCCCCATCGGGGCCTATGACGATGCGCCGGTGCATGAGGTGATTTACCGTTATGATTCCCTGCCTACGCTGCCGGGGACCGCGACCAAAGCGGCGGTGGTGCGGACGCATCAGTGTCTGTTCCGGGTGGACCGGCACACCGGACAGCGCCAGTTGTTGCACACACATCAGACCGGCTATGTCAGCCGGCCCCACTCCCGCCACTACGGGCGGGTAGATAGCCTTGCGCAGACGGTGTATGACGGGCAGAACGCCGGTCAGGGATATACCCAGCGACAGGTTTTTCACTATCAGCTGGATAAACAGCACCTGAAACAAACCACGCGCTGGACGAGTGAGCATGACGGTCTGACGGCGTCCAGCGTACAAATCCACTCCTGCTTCAGCCATAAAGTGGGGTTTGAGCAGGACCATCAGGGCTGTACGGCGCTGTATGAGTATGATGCGTTTGGCCGCCTGTCTAAGCAGCTGAATAATGCCGGGACGGCATACGCCCGTGACATTGAATATGCCTACGAGATTCAGCATGAGGGTTTACTGATGACAACTAGGACGGATGTATGGGGCAACCAGAGCCGAACTTGGTTTGATGGACGGGGACAGCTTAGTAAACAGGCTATTATTTTGAAAGGAAAGGAGAAAAAAGGATGTCGGACGGTGACCGAAATTCAACGGGATAGTTGGGGACGAGTGACAAGTCAGACTTATCACGACTGGTTACCTACCGCCGGCAACTCCGCACAGCTTGAGAAAATTTCGGTGAATCAGCAGGCTAGTTATGATGATTGGGGGCAGCTCAGTGCAATAACGGACGCAACGGGTAAGCGAAGTTTGCAGAATTACGATCCGGTGACTCAGATCTCTCTGAAGACAACGAAAGCCGGGAACCTGAAATTTGGGAGCACGAAAACCCTCTATAACATACGGCATCAACCGCTGACGGTCACCTTGCTGGATAGTCAGGGTAAACCGGTATCCCGGCAAAGCCACTGGTATGATGGTCTAGGGCGATTGCGGGCTACCTTTAATATGCAGAATCAGAAAACCGAATATACCTATGATGCCTTTAACCGGATATCTACAATCCGGTACAGCGATGGCACCGTGGTAAAGAAAACTTACGCACCGTTCAGTGCTGGCAATTTAGTGGTGAAAATAGAAGTGGACGAGAAAGTGCTCGGCGAG
Organism: Xenorhabdus sp. PB61.4; assembly: GCF_963894935.1. Classification (NCBI taxonomy): domain Bacteria; kingdom Pseudomonadati; phylum Pseudomonadota; class Gammaproteobacteria; order Enterobacterales; family Morganellaceae; genus Xenorhabdus; species Xenorhabdus sp. PB61.4. Next base: position 31,467 of record NZ_CAWQJR010000169.1, on the reverse strand, counting down.
CGTGAATTTGACAGTCTTGGTAGAGGTATTTCAAGTACGGTTGGTGGCCGGACCCAGACTGCGGTTTATGAGGGAAGCAGCCCGGTGCCGGGGACCGTCACAGATCTGCTGGGGCAGAAAGTGCAGATTCAGTATGAACCACAGCTGGGTAATGCGCCGATTTGTGTGGAAGCCCCTAATCTTACACAGAAGTTTACCTATGATACTCAGAGCGGGGCAATAACCCAGGCGGAAGTTGTTGGGCAGTCTATCCAGAAATGTACTTATACCTCGTTCGGGCAGCTCAAAAAGGAAATAGTGAAATTTGATAATGCTGGTACAGGAGCAGCCCACCGTAGTATGGCTTATCGCTATTCCCTTAGAGGTAAACTAATAGCTTACAAGGATGTGGCTAGGAAATGGCACCGGCTGCGGTTTGATATACTGGGTCGTCCGGTAGAGGCAGTGGATGATGCTGTGATTGTGACTCTCCGTTATGACTCGGCTGGACGGGCAGACAGCTGGACGGTAAAGGATAAAACAATCGGAAAGCAATTGACTACCACCATCACCTTTGATGATTTCAGCCGGGAAATCGGGCGGCAGATTGACAGCGAGACAGATGTGCTGACCCTGAGCCAGACTTATACTGTCGCTGGACAGCTGGCGAGCCGCATCACCGATTCTAAACAGGCAGGACGGTTACGGGAAGAGTATTACACCTATGATATTGCTCGCTGCTGGCTGACGGATTACCGCTGTTCGGGCACGGAATGCCCGCGGGATGCGTATGGGCAGACTCTGAGCCGCCAGCAGTTTACCTACGACCGGCTGGGCAACCTGCTGACCTGTCTCACCACTCTGGCGGACGGTAGTCAGGACATGGCTCACTTCAATTACGCTAATCCGGCCGACCCTTGCCAGCTGACGAAAATCACCCATAACCATCCGGCCTATCCGGCCACGATTACGCTGACTTATGATAAAGCCGGGCGGTTAGTTATGGATGAGGCGAATCGGACGTTGACCTATGACGGGTTGGGGCGGCTGGCGTCAGTCACGCACGCGGGTAGTAAAAGTACTTACGGTTATGATGCCAGTAGTTTGCTGATATTACAGCGGCGGGGCAAGGCTGATACCCGGGAGTTGTACTATCAGGGAGCAAGCCGGGTGGCAGAAATTCAGCGGGAAAGCGGGACAGTAACACGGTTGGTGCATGTTCAGGGAATACCGACAGCCACAGTCACTGATAACAGCGTGCATTTACTGGGGACGGACGAACCGGGTAGTGTGTTGTTGAGTCACCATCAGGGCACAGAATCGCGTTTTCGTTATACCCCGTACGGGCAGCAGGCGGAGGCGGACAGTGACCCGGATTTGCCGGGCTATAACGGGGAACGGCAGGACCCGGCCGGGGGCGGGTATCATCTGGGCAACGGTTACCGGACTTATAACCCGGTACTGATGCGGTTTACCGCACCGGATAGCCTCAGCCCGTTCGGAGCCGGGGGACTGAACCCGTATGCGTATTGTCTGGGCGATCCGATCAACCGGACAGATCCGAGTGGACATCTGAGTGTGGGCAGTATTCTGGGAATAGCGTTAGGCCTGTTTGGAATGGTCGCGGAGTTGACTGCGGCCATTCCAACGGGAGGGGCTTCCCTGACGCTGAGCGGGGCGATTTTGGCCGGGATCGGTTTTTTAGGGGCGGCGACCGGGATTGCCAGTGCCGCGACAGAGGACAGTGATCCGCAGGCGTCTGCTGTTTTGGGCTGGATTTCAATGGGATGCGGGGCGGCCAGTATGGGTAGTTTGGTACTTGGTAAAATGGTTCGTGGGTTACGGCAGGTGGAAGCTCAGTTACAAAGTAGTTTTAGTTTTGGTTCCAGTGTAAGGGCTGCTGCTGCGGGAGAAAGTGAGGTTCCCAGAACAATAGAAGCAGTTGCAGCGGAGACAACGAGAGCTACTGAGACAGCCAATACAACAAGTGCAGCAGCGGCAGTTGAGACAACTGCAAGAAGCACATTAGAGGCTTTTGATAGAGCAAATGCGGCAGGGTGGGTACAGGAAGTCATGAGTAATGAGCGTATAACAGTGCAGTTTAATTTTCCTCCTCTCGCTCAGATGACAGAAAGCATGAAGCAAGATTTTAACGTACTACAGCGCCTGGGATTTGCTTATCAGACAACGGGTGGAGGAATTAGATTAACAATGGATAATCGAGTACTTTTGAATGCGGGGAGCAGAGCGGTACAAAGATTTATAAACATTAGAAGTGTAACTGTACGTGAACTATATGCACCATTTATAAATGAAATTAATCCGACAGCGGTTAGTACTATCAGTAGATTTCGTTATGAGGAAGGTACTCGCAGGCTTGAATATATGATTGCTGAAGCTGAAGAACGTTATATTGATACACGTTTGGGAGTTGGTGACTTGGAGACATCCGGGTGGAATAGGCAATGGAGAGATGCGCATCTCTCCGGAATGGCTGCTGACTTACTGCGATTGCTATAATAAGTGATCAGGCAGCGCATAGTGGTTAAACTATACGCTGCCTTTTAAAAAATCATTACCATTAAATTAATTCAAAATACCGTCTTACAAGTTCTCGCCCAATCTCAAATGATGCAGTAGCCGCTGGCGAGGGAGCATTACAAACGTGTAATGACCGGCGACCGGTTACAAAGTGAAAATCATCCACTAGTTTACCCTCGGGCGTGACTGCCTGAGCACGGACACCCGCTGGCCCCGGAGTAATGTCTTCAGGACGTAAATCGGGAATAAGCTGGCGGGCATTTTCAGTAAATAGCTGATGTGAGAATGAGCGGCGCATTTCTGCGATTCCTTCACTGAAATAACGTGAAGCAATTTTCCAGACACCTTTGTAAGTCAGTATTTCCGCCATATCCCGCAGGTTACAATCTGTCCGGCGATACCCCTCGCGTTTAAATGCCAGTACCGCATTGGGGCCCACATCCCGTTTGCCATTATGCATACGGGTGAAATGAACACCTAAAAATGGGAAATCAGGATTAGGAACAGGATAAATCAAGTGATTGACCAGATGGTTTTTATCACTATTCAGCACATAATACTCGCCGCGAAATGGCACGATTTTCATACCAGTATCGTAGCCTGCCAGTTGAGCTATTTTGTCACTCTGTAAGCCGGCACAGTTCACCAGCCATTTTGCCTGATAAGTGCGTTGTTGGGTTTGAACTTCGATAGAATCACTGTGTTCCCGGATAGCTTGTACAGATTGTTGGCAGTGAATATTCCCGCCTCTGATCTGAATGATTTCAGCCAGTTTTGCTGCAATTTCCGGATAATTGACGATCCCGGTATCCGGCACCAGAATGGCTTCAAGGCCATTGACATAAGGTTCACGCTCCTTCAAAGCCGCCTGTGATAACCGACTAACCTGAAGACCATTTTGCAAACCCCGCTGATAGATATTTTCCAGTAAAGAAAGCTCTTTCAACTGCGTTGCAACAATCACTTTGCCACAACGGTCATAGTATAGACCGTGTTCCTGACAAAACTGATATATCGTCTGGTTCCCTTTTTTCGCCAGATTGGCTTTCAGACTGCCGGGCGTATAGTAAATACCCGAATGAACAACATTACTGTTATGCCCGCTTTGATGTGTAGCCACGCATTTTTCTTTATCCAGCACCAGCAAACGTAAATGTGGGTGCTGTTCCTGTAGCGCATTGGCTGTACCAAGCCCGACTAACCCTGCCCCGATGATAATCACATCATACATTATGCGGTTCCTTCCTTATTGCTGTTGTTCGGTATTGCTTATAGCGCAGCAAGTGAATAACACCGGATAACATAATCAGCGCCATTCCTGCCAAATCGGTTAAGACGCCCGGCTTAATTAAAAGAAGTGCAGCAATCGTAAAGAAAACTCTTTCCAGCCAGTGCGCTTTTATCATCCAGAAATTGGCAGTGGCAATAGAGAGGGAATAAATGCCAATCAATGCGGTTATTAACATATAAAGAATAGAAAACACACTTAACTCACTGCCCTGCATCAATAGCGCCGGGTTATACACCAGAATAAAAGGAATAATGAAACCGGGTAAAGCCAGCCGGACAGCACTCCATGATGTCTGCATGGGATCAGAGCGGGCGATACTGGCGGCTGTGTAGCTGGCAAGGGCAACTGGAGGGGTGATATTGGATAATGCCCCGAACCAGAAAACAAAGAAATGTGCCGCTAAGGGCAGAACCCCTGCTTTAATGAGAATGGGTGATACGGTGACGGCGACAACAATATATAGCGCAGTGGATGGTAAACCCATGCTGAGCACGATACAGACTACCATCACAACCAGCAGGATCATCCATAGTGTGTTATCCGTCAGGGAAACAATGTTGAAAGCAAGGGTAGAGCCAATACCCGTCATAGTCACAACGCAGATAATGATACCAATAGCAGCACAGGCAACAGTAACCTGAATGGCACCACGAGCGGCTTCATTCAGGGCATTGGCTATTTTTGTAGGTGTCATCCGTACCGAAGTATCCGGCGTGATCCAGCTCGCAACAATAATTGCAATAATGCCGAGGAAGCCGGCATAAATGGGTGTTTTTCCTGCTAATAATGACCCGATTACGATAAAAAGGGGCAGTAGCAGTAACCCACGCGCTTTCAGTACCGCTTTTACCTGTGGAATACTTTCCTTGCTGATGCCTTTTAAACCCTGCTTTTTGGCTTCCAAATCAATGGCAATAATCAGGGAAGCGTAATAGAGCAGTGCGGGAATAATAGCGGCAAGTACAATTGTGGTGTAAGAGATACCGAGAAAACCCGCCATGATAAAAGCGGCTGCGCCCATGATAGGGGGCATAATCATACCGCCGGTTGATGCTGCCGCTTCGACGGCTCCGGCAAAGCGTGGCGACAGGCCAATGCTTTTCATCAGAGGTATGGTGAAAGTCCCTGTTGTCGCCACATTGGCAACTGCGCTCCCACTGAGTGAGCCTGTCAGCGCCGATGAAATGACAGCAACCTGTGCAGGCCCGCCTCTGCGACGTCCGGCGATTGCCAGAGCCAGATCATTGAACAATGCTGTCGCACCACTGACACTCAAAAATGAGCCAAACAGGATAAAGACAATGATTGCTGTTGAGGCTGTTGACAGTGTGATCCCGAAAATTCCTTCACCGGTCATAAACAGCCGGAATAACAGACGCTCGATAGAAAAACCGGCATGCCCGAAAATGCCGATAAAATATTGGCCGAATAAAGCATACACAATAGCGAAAACAGATAATCCCGGAATGAAATAACCCGTTGTTCGTCTTGCCGCTTCAAGTAATAGGGCAATGCCAACAATAGCCATCACATAATCTGTGGTATTGGGAATACTGTTTCTGACAACATGTAAATCGATATAAGTAAAATAGAAATAACCGTAAATGATCAGGGTAAGCAGGATGACAAGATAATCCCAAAGATTGAGTTTTGCTGTCGCCTGCTGTCTGGAAACCGGAAAAAGTATAAAGCCCAACACCAGAATACCGCCAAGAAAGATCACATTACGGTAAAATTCCTGTGTATTAGATAACGCATTAGCGTAGATGGCATAAAGAGAAATAGCGATCGCCAGAAGGGTCGCTATCTGTTTGTAAGGACTGATTAAATGGCGGTTACCGGAACCGGATTCCTTATCCAGTTCAGCAGTAGACGATGTTAATGGCGCAATACTCATAATGATTCCTTATGAAAACACATAATCGGACGAAAAAAGGCTTACCATTTGCTCATTACTGAGGTTGGGCTGTGGCTGCATGAATTTCCGGCGGTATCAGCTCATCAGGAATAGGCAGTCCGATTTCCCGGTAATATCGGTAGGCTCCCGGGTGCAGCGGAACGGCAACGCCTTTAAGGGCATTTTCCGGGGAAATATATTTGGCGGCGCTGTGGATTTGATGAACTTCTTTCAGGTTCTCAAACATTGATTTTGTTAATTCATAAACGATTTTTTCATCAATCTCACGAGTAGTCATCAGAATATTGGGCTGAGCAATCGTGTGAACAGTTTCACTTTGACGGGGGTAAGTTTCCGGCTGAATAACAAAACGAAACCAGGAATTCGCGATAGCATTAATCTGCTTCAATTGCTGATCGGTCACATTCAGGATACGGGCAGAGACACCGCTGGCGTACATATCCGTGACCGCTGAGGCGGGAACCCCCGCAGGTATCGCGCCACCATCAAGACGGCCATCGCGCATTGCGGAAACGGTATCACTGTAGCCGAGATATTCCGGGCTAATACTTTTCTTGCTAAGGTTGACTCCTTGCAAAATAATCAGTGTAGATTGCTCTGTGCCACTGGCTTGTGGACCAACGGAAAAACGGGTATTGGCGATGTCGTTTAACGTACCCTCTTTGATTTTGTCGTCCATCATCACAAAGTGTTCGACATTAGGCCAGAGTACCGAGATGGAACGCAGATCCTGATAAGGCCGGTTTTCGAAATTACGGACACCCTGATAGGCTTCGACAGCAATCAAACTTTGTAAAATAACAAGCTGTGCCTCATTTTTCTGGAGTAAATCAATATTCTCAATTGAACCTGCGGAAGACTGGCCTGTGACCTGAATATTTTCATCCTTGAGATGATGACTCCACACATTGGCAAGCCCGACACCTATCGGGTAAAAGGTTCCTCCTGTGGATGCCGTGGCAACGGAAAGAAATCGTTTATCGGCATTCTTCATTTTTCCAATAATAGCCATGAAAATTAAGGCAATAGCAGCGATGACTGCCAACAGTGCTTTTGTTCTTTTGGGTGTTAATATTTTTGTGACTGACATAATAGGGTTTACCGAAAATTGTGTGATTGATGATGTGGTGTTTCATTTATAGTTAACGTAAGTATGAACTTATCTGTTTTTCTTTTTGTAAATGACTGCATTATGCTATGAGATAGTTTAATGAGTTATAAAGAAGGTAAAATATAAATATAATTGCCACAATCATAAATCTAATGATTTTACGGGGTTTTATTGTGAAAATTTGAACGGAGTCACGTCTTTATCAATTTCATTAATTTACATCTTCATTAATGCGAAAAATATCAACCATGATCAATTAAATAATTCAGTTAATAATAATGAAGTATCTATGGTTTTGCGTATTTAAACATTATTGATAGTTGGCATGGTAAGGGCATTTTTTTAGTGTCGAATGGTATCTTGGTGATTGGCCCTATTTTTTCTAAACAATCTATCATTATTTTAATGATTTTATAGTTCAGGGTGATGTGATGAGAAAATATTAATTATAAATAATAAATTATTGCTGTTTTAATTTTTATTACCGAATCTTTATCTAAGTGACATAATTTTCACTGTGCCTAAATTTATTCTTAAGATGAATGTCATGAAATTTATTTATCTCATTTTCTTTGGCTATGGATCCCTTTATTTTAAATAATAAGAAGTAAACTTAAAATAAGAGAGGTATAAACTATAAATGATATTGATAAATCGATTGTTTATATTATTTATTTAAAAATCATTGATGAAAAAAATCAGTTGTATATGAATGTTATTCATTGAGATGCGAGTAAAAATACCGTAGAGTCATGTTAATTTTATGAAGGCCTGTCGTTAATAACTTCTCCCTATATAAAGACTACTCTGTTATTACCTCATCAGGAGATAAATCATGGCTGCTACACACAATGGTATTCACTACTATGATGTATCAACCCGTTATGCGCGTATTTCAGTATCGGATTCTGGCGGTAACGGGTTACCTGTTTTGTTTATACATGGCAATTCAAGTAGTAAAGAAATATTTTGCCATCAAGTAGAGTACTTTAAAAAGAATTATCGGGTTTTGGCTCTTGATTTACCGGGGCACGGGGCATCTTCCAATGCCAGTGAGCCCCGTAAGGCATATTCAATGCCTGCCTATGCCCATACTGTTATTGAAGTACTGGAAAAGATCGGCATAAACAGAGTTGTTGTTTTCGGCTGGTCATTAGGCGGGCATATCGGGCTGGAGATGCTGGCTCTGTTTCCCAAAATGATTGGGTTGATGATTTGTGGTACACCACCTGTAGCCGCCGGTAAAGATAATGTCGCACTTGGTTTTCGTCAGAGCGAACATATGGGGCTTGCAGGTAAGGCTGATTTTACTGAAGAGGATGTGAAAAATTATGCCTATGAGACAGTAGGTATTAATGCGCCTCATGATCAGTTTATTCTTGATGCGGTGGCGAGAACGGATGGTTTATCACGCCAGTATATGTTTGAAGCCTTTACTTCTCCACAGGCAACAGACCAACGATTATTAGCTGAAACAAGCAAAATACCTTTGGCTATCGTCAATGGGAGCGGAGATCCGTTCATCAATGCGCAATATATCGAAGGCCTGAATTACCAAAATCTTTGGCAGGATCAGGTTATTAGTTTAGCGGGTGTGGATCATGCTCCGTTTTGGGAAGCTCCGACCCGATTTAATCCTATACTGGCTGATTTTCTTTGTGATTTTTAATCTATTCGTTTAATTAGCGGCTGGGAATTACCTGCATTATTTATCTGGATATATTCATGTAAATGCCCAGCCTAAAATTAGTCAGACATATGAGACTTTTTATTGTTTTGTGATTTCCGTCACTTGGACAATTCTGTAATTTTTCTTATTAATTTTCGACAAAATATATCGTTTAATATTGACATAAATTTTCTAGCTTATTGAATATCCCAATTATAAATATTTGGTTAAAAATTATTAAAAGAAATTATGTTTTGTTTTTATGTGAAAAATAAGTATTTTTTCCATACCTTTCCGAAAAAATAAACTTTTAATCAGGATCACAGTTTCAGTTGTTTTCCTTTGCTGTAATGTTTCCGTGTTATTAATACCAATGCTTAATCATTTTCTCCCGTCATTTTTGCTTATCACTTTTTGCCCAACATACTGATTATTCAAGCCCATAAGCGCCGTGTAGTGCAGTAGTCGGGATTAAGAATGACACTAAAAATTAGTCTATTTAAGGTATTGGAGACATGAAACATTATGCAATCGCTATTACAGCTTATCCATCGACATAAATCGGGTGAATCAGTCGGCATTTACTCTATTTGCTCCGCTCATCCCTGGGTACTGGAAAGTGCACTCCGGTTCGCTAAAGAACGGGGAACTCACGTATTGATTGAAGCCACATCCAATCAGGTTAACCAGTTCGGTGGCTATACCGGAATGAAGCCCGCTGATTTTCGTAATAGAGTCTGGGATATCGCAGATTCAGTCGGTTTTCCGAGAGAAAAAATATGGTTGGGAGGCGATCATCTGGGGCCTAACGCCTGGCAGGATCAACCTGCTGAAGAAGCGATGACACTTGCAGAAACCCTTATTTATGATTACGTCGCTGCTGGCTTTCGTAAAATTCATCTCGATTGCTCCATGTCCTGCGCCGATGACCCTGTTCCATTGACTGATGACATTGTGGCTCAACGGGCAGCTCGTCTTTGTCTGGCTGCCGAACAAAGCTGGCAGAACAATGGGGGTGAAAAACCGGTTTATGTGATTGGCACAGAAGTTCCTGTACCGGGAGGAACGACGGAAGACGTTGTGGATGAAATGCAGGTGACCACCCCTGTTTCTGCGGCATCTACACTGAAAATTCATCGGGCAGAATGGGTGAAAGCACATCTGGCACACGTTTGGCCGCGAGTCATTGCATTGGTTGTGCAGCCGGGTGTTGAGTTCGGTAATCACCAAATTGAACATTATCAACCGGAAAAAGCGTATTCACTCAGTCAGTATATCGCGACACAATCGAATATTGTTTATGAAGCTCATTCAACGGATTACCAGACGCCACAAACTTATCGCAATCTGGTTCGTGATCACTTTGCCATTCTGAAAGTGGGACCGGCACTGACCTTTGCCTTGCGGGAAGGGCTGTTTGCCCTTGATAAGCTGGATCGCGAATGGAATGGAGAATCAGAGGCTGTTCACTTACGTGAAACTCTGGAGCAGGTGATGTGCAATCAGCCGGAATATTGGCGTTCGTACTATAAAGGCAATGCTCATGAACAGTATCTTGATCGCCAATATAGTTTGAGTGATCGCATCCGCTACTACTGGGCCAATTCTGCAGTTGAATCTGCTGTCGAAAAGTTGCTCTCTAACTTGCGGCGCAGGCCTCTCCCTCTTTCCATGATAAGCCAGTACCTGCCTGAACAGGCTAAAGCCATTAATGCTGGCAGTCTTGCCTATGATGATCCCAAAGTATGGGTTATGGATAAAATCCGACAGGTACTGAAGGATTACGCAGAGGCTTGTGAAGCTGGAGGGACTGCATTATGACGGATTTTTTCCCTCATTCAACTCAGTGGTTGACTGAACATCAGGCACATCATACAGCGGAAGAGATCCAGCATCAGCCCAGATTGTGGCGTACTCTGTATCATGAACTACAACACAGCCAGCCATTCTGGCAACCTTTTCTCCGGCAGTTGCTCATAAAGCCGGATTTACAGATTATTTTGTGTGGAGCGGGGTCTTCGGCTTTTGTGGGGAAGGCGATTGCTCCCTATCTGCGTGAAATTTGGTGGTCTGGTGCGAAATTCGATGACGGAAATAAATGCGGGCCTGATATTCAGGCCGTTGCCTCCACTGATATTGTCCCTGCTCCCCTGCAATATCTGGATACGAATAAACCCACTTTACTGGTTTCTTATGCCCGTTCTGGTAACAGTCCTGAAAGTATTGCTGTCATTCAACTGGCTGATTCTCTCCTGGCTGATTGTCACCATCTGATCCTGACTTGTAACCCGGAAGGGGAACTGGCTCGTTATGCAGAGAACAAAAAGCATGTTTGTTCGTTAATTATGCCGGAAGGGGCCAACGATCGTAGCTTTGCCATGACTTCAAGTTTCAGTTGTATGGCAATGGCAACGCTGTTACTTCTGGGTGAGCGGACTTTTGATATGACAAAGCAAAAAGACGCTCTGGAAAGAGTAGCCGCGCTGTGTGAAACACAGGCACCTGGCTGGCAACCGCTGATCCAGCGAATTATCGGGCTGGGATTCAAGCGAATGATTGCGCTGGGCACTGCCGGTTTTGCGGGTATTGCTGAAGAAGGTGCACTCAAGATGCTGGAATTAACCGCAGGCCGGATAGCAACACGTTATGACTCTTGCATGGGGGTACGGCACGGGCCGAAGTTTATGATTGATCATGATACGTTAGTGGTTGTTATGCTCTCCGCTGATCCTCATTGCCGCCGTTATGATATCGATTTGCTCAATGAACTCAGGCGCGATGGTCTGGCAAAACAAATCATCGTCCTAACCAGTCAGCCTCATCCTGAATCTCTGGAAATTCCCGCTGATTTACCGGATAGCTGGCTTATTTTCCCATATTTACTTTTTTTTCAGTTACTGGGTTTTGAAACCTCACTGGCGCTTGGCCTTTCTCCCGATAACCCATGCCCGACAGGTGAAGTTAACCGGGTAGTAAAAGGCGTTCAGATTTATCCCTATACCCGATCAGACTATACCTAATCAGAATAGTAAAAGGAGTTCTCATGTCTACCCCAAATATCCTATTAACCCGTATCGATAATCGCTTGATACACGGGCAGGTTGGCGTTACCTGGGCAAATTCTCTGGGTGCCAATCTGGTTGTGGTGGCGAATGACGAAGCAGCAAATGATCTTGTTCAGCAGTCTCTTATGGACATGGTGATGTCTGATGGTGTCCAGACCCGCTATTTTACTCTGCAAAAAACGATTGATGTTATTCATAAGGCTGCTGAGCGGCAGAAAATTTTCATCGTTTGTAAAACACCGCAGGATGTGCTGACGCTTGTAAAAGGTAATGTTCCAATCCATTTTGTAAATATCGGAAATATGCATTTTTCAGAAGGAAAAAAGCAGATCCATAAAACAGTTGCTGTTGATAAAGGGGATATTGAGACTTTTATCGAACTACAAAAAAGGGGTATTCCCTGTGAAATCCGCCGTGTACCGGATGAATCGGGTGAAGATATCGCTAATCTTCTGAACTGAGGAGAGTGAATATGTTTGTTGACGCACTTTTGATCTCAATACTGGCAGGGATTGCAGGGATTGATTTATTCAACGGATTGACACATATCCACCGCCCGGTTGTTATCGGGCCATTGGTCGGACTAATTTTAGGGGATATCCAGACCGGGTTATTAGTTGGTGGCGCGTTAGAACTTGTCTGGATGGGAATGGTTCCTTTGGCGGGAGCCCAACCTCCCAATGTCGTGATTGGCGGGATAATCGGAACGACTTTTGCCATTCTCACACAGGCAGATCCTAAAGTCGCGGTGGGTATTGCAGTGCCTTTTGCTATCGCTGTGCAAGGCTGTATAACACTGCTGTTTACCGTCTACTCACCGATGATGCACAAATGTGATCAGATGGCAAAAAAACGCAACTGGCGTGGAATAGAATGGGTTAATTATTTCGGTCTCATTATCCTGTTCTGTTTCTATTTTATTGTTGCTTTCCTGCCTATCTACTTTGGTGCAGATACTGCCAGAGCCGTTGTACAACAAGCACCAAAATGGCTGCTTGATGGTCTTTCCGTTGCGGGGGGCATGATGCCGGCTATTGGTTTTGCTCTGTTAATGAAAGTCATGATGAAAAAAACCTATGTGGCTTATTTCATTCTGGGTTTTATTTCAGTCACTTTCCTGCAATTGCCGATCATTGCTATCGCGTTGGGTGCACTCGCAATTGCTTTAATCGATTTTTTCAATCGCACTCGTGACGATAATGGGAATACGCAAGGTACATCATCACAGTCAAATTCCGCAGAGGAGATGCAAGATGGCATTTAATAAACTGGATAAGGCAGTGTCTGAAAAAAGTCGCAAGCATGGAAAGGATATCGTTCAGGATGGCAACTCGGCAGATCGTGATGACTATATCGATATGACACCGGCAGAAGATTTAACTAAACGTGAAATCAACGTCATGGCTCTGCGTTCTTTGCTGTTACAGGCTTCTTTCAATTATGAACGTATGCAGGCCGGAGGCTGGCTCTACACGCTCATCCCGTCGTTGCGTAAGATCCACAAAAACCCCGATGATTTGACTAGCTCGATGAAAATGCACATGGAGTTTCTCAATGTCCATCCGTTTGACGTGACTTTCCTGTCCGGTCTGGTGTTGGCGATGGAGCGTAGTAAAGAGAAAATTTCCACTATCCGCGCGGTAAAAGTTGCCCTGATGGGACCATTAGGCGGGATAGGTGACGCACTGTTTTGGTTAACATTACTGCCAATCTGTGCGGGCATCGGAGCGTCATTAGCGTTACAGGGCAGTATTCTGGGACCCATTCTGTTCCTTCTGATGTTCAATATTGTGCATTTTGCGCTGCGTTTTGGTCTGGCGCATTACGGTTATCACACCGGCACCAAAGCGATAACCATGCTGAAAGTTCATACAAAAAACATTTCCCATGCTGCTTCGATTGTCGGTATGACGGTTATTGGCGCGCTTGTTGCTTCTTATGTCCATCTTTCGACACCTTTTGTTATGAAGGCTGGTGAGGCAAAAATCGCATTGCAGACCGACGTCCTCGATAAGCTGATGCCGAATTTGTTGCCTCTCACCTTTACTTTGCTGGTTTATTGGCTGATGAAACGCGGTTTCTCGCCAGTAAAACTTATCGGTATCACAGCCGTATTTGGGGTTGTTGGTAAATTGGTGGGATTTTTATAAGGAAAAAACATGCTGGGTATTGTAATCACAGGACACGGGATGTTTGCCAGTGGTCTGCTACAGGCGGTGGTGCAGATTATTGGTAAACAGTCGTCATGCATTGCCATTGATTTTCCCGATGGTATGACCACAGAGCAACTGTCTCAGGAATTATATATCGCCAGAGAGACGTGTGATTCGGGGAAAGGGGGGATTTTCCTGACTGATTTGTTAGGGGGTTCTCCTTTTCGTCAGGCGGCTCAACTGGCTTTAATCCATCCACAGTGGCAGGTTATTACGGGCACTAATATGCAACTCGCTGTTGAAATGATGATGGTACGTGATGAGGTGGATGCAGTTAAGTTTCGTGATATGGCACTGGAATGTGGGCATCGAGGGCTGACCAGTCTGTGGCACCAGCAGCAGCAACAAGTAAAACAACAGGTATTACCTGATGACAGTGATGGTATCTGAGGAGTCCGTATGTTTTTAATCTCTAACAGTAAAATGTTGAAAAAAGCCCAGCGGGAAGGTTATGCCGTTCCGGCATTCAACGTCCATAATCTGGAAACGGTGCAGGTTGTGGTTGAAACAGCGGCAAAAATGGAGTCTCCGGTCATTCTGGCCGGAACTCCGGGTACCTTCACTTACGCGGGTCTTGAATATATGGTTTCTATCTGCAAAGAAGCGGCTATTATCAATAAACTCCCGCTGGCACTGCATCTTGATCACCATGAAGACATCAATGACATCCGTCACAAAGTGGAAACAGGAATACGTTCAGTTATGATAGATGGCTCTCATTTCCCTTTCGAAAAAAATATATCTACGGTGGCTGAAGTTGTACGTTTATGTCAGCGTTTTGATGCCAGTGTAGAAGCCGAGCTGGGAAGGCTGGGAGGGCAGGAAGATGATTTGACAGTTGACAGTAAAGACAGTTTTTATACCGACCCATTAGCCGCGAAAGAATTTGTTGAACGAACCGGAATAGATTCATTGGCAGTGGCCATTGGCTCTGCTCACGGGCTTTATCACGGAGAACCTCATCTGGACTTCTCACGTCTGGAAGAAATTCATCGTCACGTAGAGGTTCCATTGGTTTTACATGGGGCATCCGGCATACCGGAGGAGATGATCCATAAATCAATTGCACTGGGCATTTGTAAAGTCAATGTCGCAACCGATTTAAAAATTGCTTTTGCTGATGCGGTAAAAGCTTATTTCGCAGAATATCCTGGTGCTAATGATCCGAGAAAATATATCACACCGGGTAAAATTGCAATGCAGAAAGTGGTAGAGAAGAAAATTACTATTTGTGGTAGTGCGGGGAGAGTGTAGGTTTTACATACCTTCCATCTTTTAAATTTCCTCTTTTTGTTAGCTAAGCTAGCTCACCTCAGCCACATCATCATTTATGCTCTTGGAGGTTCTTTCTCTTGCTACTGAGACGAAACTCAAGATTCATTGAGTATATGTTAAGGTCTTGATCGGTGTCACAAAAGTAGTGAAAGCCATAAGCTAGTTACGACTAAATATGATAACTATATGAAAGTACTTTGGTTATCTAAAGGTATTCAAAATGAACAAATGGTTAGCGATCGCAAGCTCAGTGCTTATCCTTTCTGGTTGTAAGGTTGATGTTGAAACGAAAGTGAATACGGATGATCTTACCTCGGTTGAACATAAACTGGTTAAGGGCAACATCGATATTGAAGTCTCATCCTGTAATGATTACGAAGATTCCCGTAAAGAATCAAAGAATGTTATTGAATTAAAAAAGAAAATTCCCACTATTTTTAAAAATGCCGAGTATGTAGAGTGTTATCGTAAGAAATTTGATTCCTATGCACATTTCACTATTCCTGTTGCTGTAGGAGTATCACCAGAAAATGGTCTGAGTCATGATGCAGATGTCTTTATCCTTTCTCACCAAAAAACCTATGCGGGTGCGCTGATCCCCAAAGATGTGCTTGATAGAATCAAAAAGGCACAAAAAGATATGATGGGAAAACTCGATATCAGAATGACTATTATTCTGGAAAGAGGAGCTAAACCCGTACCAACACTGGTTAGCCTTGGTACTTATTTGACAAGCGCGAAAAATAAAGATTACCCGGTTGTTGCAAGTGGAATTAACCTAGCGAAGGAAATGAAATTCAGATTATCAGATGTTTCCAACTCAGCTTTATCTACGGGCGAACTTGTTCCTTTTCTTGTCACGCCTGACTATTTTGATTTCTTACAGGCAGCTAAAAAATAGTTGTTTCTGCACTGAACTAAAATAATCATTACTTCAATAATGAGGCCGCAGGAATGCGGCTTCAGCGTGTTGTCCGAGTAATTTAACATCTCCAGAACTGGCCGTCTGTTATGGTCTTGAGGCTCTGTCTCGTGGGGTTTACTCCGTGGGCTCCATCCATATTGCACCGGAGGAGATGCGGCAAAACCGGCCTAATTAAAATAGATAAGTCGGTAATTCCTGTAAGCTAATTAAATCACTAAGATTTTACTGTCCATTCCGCAATAGTTACAATAACATCCAAAGATGTGTCCTGTTTGATATGTGTAGTCGTTCTTTCTGCAGTGTGATTTTTTGGAATTGCTGCTATTTATGAACTCTTCTACTCTGTTGGGCAAAAGTAAGTGCATCAATGTGTATTTTTAATAACAAGGAACGGTTTACCGTGGAAGAAACATTTTTACGTGGTGATAAGCTCGAAAGTTATTTACCAATGGGGGAGAATGGTCAGGCCGTCCACCTTTCGGCACTACAACTACGTGAAACTTTACGTTTGCGGCAGCTTTCTGAAGTAGCTAACTCTCTGGCTATTCCGCAAGTTAATGAACAAGGTGATCGTATTGATTGGTACGCGAGCTTTTCCGGTAATGTTGTTCCTTGGGCGGCTGCAACGGATGATGAACGTCAAGCTGCATTGAAACAACTGGAAGCTAATAAAGTGGCAATCGAGCAACTCAGTGCTCAAATGTTAAGTCAAAAGACGCATGAAATGCGTCTTTTTGGGGCCTTGTTGAGTAAGACGATACAATTTCCTGATAAGGATCATGTATATTTGGTCGATGGTAAACCTGTATTGACTTTTTGGGGATTTGTCAATGCTCAGCAACAGGCTCGCCCTAATCCTTTTGATTGCCTAAAATTAAACCGTCCTGCTCCCTCTAATACTGGAAAATCTACTGATATCCCGCCAGTTCCTACAACACTCACTAAGCCATCTGTAAAAATAGAAGAAGTAATTTCAATATCCCGTTCAGCGGGAAAACAGACTCGGCGTTGGGTAATACCACGTTGGTTGTGGTGGGTGTTACCCATTTTATTGCTTTTTATCTTACTTATGTTACTGCGCGGCTGTGTACCCAATTGGTATTTTTGGGGAGTATCACCTTCCACTCATCTTGTTTCTGAACTTCCAATGCAGGAAGAGAAAAATTTGCAAGATGGAAAAAGAATATTATTACCACCAGAAATAGCTGTTTCTCCGCCAGAGACAAATACTATCGACTCAATGAATCCAACTTTCCCTACACAGTCAAATGTACCTACTACACCGACTGTAGGCATGAATTCTACATCTGGTAAGGTATCAATACCTTCACCTTTATCAACAGCCGCTAATATTCCCCCTGTATTGTTAACAGTTCCATCTGTTGATGCACTAGTGATCCCTGATAATGCTGTACAAAAAGGAACCGTTGATTTTCTCAATGGACGTTGGTACGCGGGAGCAGGAATTCAGGATATCCGAACGGGTAAACCCCTAAGATTGATGTATCAAGTTACTGATGGCAAAGGATTTGTTGAAATGGTTCGTGGAGATGGTATTCGTTGCCAAGCACCTGTCACAGCGGCTATGGAATCCGGTAGCTTAAAATTGGATAACCATGATGAAGCAAAGTGCAGCGATGGTTCAACTTATACTATGCCTGAAGTTATCTGTCAGTCAGATAGTCAAGGTGTAACGGCGTGCACAGGACGCTATAACGAAAAAACTTTATTTCCTATGTCGATAAAGCGAGAGGCAGATTAACGACATGCTGGCAACTATTACTGATTTTAAAGAAAAAGTTACCCTGATTCGTGACAGCGGTATCCAGTTTCTGGATTTTGCTTTTGCACTTCCTAACCGCAAAATCTACGGCGAATTCTTGCTGGGAGGAGAAAATAATCCGCTTATTCGTCTGGTGTACAATGAACGGGAAGATACTTTTCAGGTTCCTGCCTCATCAGGTTCTGCTGCATTTTCAGCAGAACCTGATTACCCATTGGCATTGGAAAAGTCACTTGAGATTTATAATGATATCTGGTTACCACTGCCATTCTTCCGTTTTAACTCCCCAAAATGTTTTGCTCAGGGGCCAACTAACTGGTCACGAATAAAATTTCATGCACTTGATACACCGGATGAACAAGGAAATACGTGGCGCGTCACTTTGGCTTTTGATACCAAAGTTCTTCCAGACAGAAGGAATACGCAATATCTGGCTCCCTGTGATGATGATGTCCGTTCTGGGGTGGGTTTTGCACTGGCAGAAAATCACCATGAAATGGGAGATTTTCTGTTATTGAGGTGGGTAGATGATTGGTTACGGGAAAGCTATTCCGAGCGTGCGGCTGCATTGTGGCGTTTATATCATGAAGATATTGAGCACAATCTGAATCAGAGGGAACACCAGGGGCATTATCTTAATTTAATTAACGCTCTTAATGTGTTATTGCAAGTTCCTGACATCCAGCTCAATGATGTCAAACTTCAGAATAACCCAATTAATGTTGATTTAGTGCTTGATGTAGGCAACTCACGTAGTTGTGGGATTTTAATTGAAGAACACCGGGATGATAACCAGGGATTATCTCAAAAATATCAATTGCAGTTGCGTGACTTAAGTGAGCCTCAGTATGTTTATACGGAGCCGTTTGACAGTCGGCTTGAATTTGCTCAGGCAGAATTTGGTAAACAGGATTTTTCTGCTAAAAGTGGCCGTAGTGATGCTTTTACCTGGCCAACTATTGGTCGGGTAGGAGAGGAAGCCTTCCGCATGGCATCCCAACGCTTGGGAACAGAAGGGTCAACAGGGCTTTCCAGTCCAAAACGTTATTTGTGGGATGAGGCGCCTTATTCTCCGGGGTGGCGTTTTAGTCGCGCTTTTGTGAAATCGGATCGTGAACCTCAGGCTACAGCGGCACCGATGACTTATATGATCAATGATAAAGGTGAGGCTTTGTATGCGTTAAAACCTTCTGAACGTATGCCTGTGTTTACTCCAGATTATAGCCGCAGCTCCCTGATGACGATGATGTTATCTGAAGTATTGGCTCAAGCGTTGATGCAGATTAACAGCCCGGCACAGCGTTTGAAGATGAGTCATGCCAGTACTCCTCGCCAGCTAAATAACATCATCCTTACCGTACCACCATCTATGCCTAAGCCGGAGCGTGCAATTTTCCAGCAGGCGATGATGCAGGCAATCAGACTGGTCTGGAAGGCATTGGGGTGGGAGGAAATGGATCAGGGAGTGGATGAAAGCGGAAGAGAAGAACAAAACGTTTTGCGTAAACGTATTCTGCCGGAAGTGCATGTAAAATGGGACGAAGCGACTTGCGGTCAGCTGGTTTATCTTTATAACGAAACCCAAAATTACTTTGGTGGCCGAAGTGAGGAGTTTTTTGCTGCAACAATCCGTCCGGATAACCGAGCAGAAACTGGTGATACACGAACATTAAAAATTGCTTCGATTGATATTGGCGGTGGAACAACCGATTTAGTGGTCACCCGCTATACCTTAGATGATGGCAATGGTAGCAATGTACGTATTGTACCGACACAGCTATTTCGTGAAGGTTTTAAAGTTGCCGGTGACGATATTTTATTAGATATCATCCAATTCTATTTACAGCCCGCATTCAAGGCCGCTTTGTTGAATATCGGCTATCAGGATCTAGATGCAGAAGCGGTGATGTCGCGTCTGTTTGGCAGCGAAGCATTGGATGCGGGTAAGCAGGTATTGCGTCAGCAACTGACATTGCAGATATTTTCACCTATAGCACTGGCTATTCTGCATCGCTATGAGAAATTTACCCCAGGCTCCAGTGAGCAGGTTATTAGTGCAACATTTGGTGAGTTACTCCCCCATCTGCCTACAGATAAGGTATGTAGCTATGTGGATGATGAAATTAAACGTTGTTTACCGATAGGGAACAATAACTCGTTTTCAATACTTGATGTGCCGTTGAATATCAGTTTGACGAAGCTTCATAATGAGTTTATTGATGCCTACAATATTCGTTTCAATATTTGTCATAGCCTGCGAGCGTTGTGTGAAGTGCTTTGGTATTACAATTGCGATATGTTGTTATTAACCGGGCGTCCCTCTCGTTTACCCGGAATTCAGGCACTAATCCGTCAGCTACAGCCAGTTCCTCCTGCCCGTATCCTCCCTTTACATGGTTATGAAACTGGGGGGTGGTATCCGTTCAATAAGAAAGGTCTGATTGAAGATCCTAAATCCACTGCGGCGGTGGGCGCAATGTTGTGTCTTCTGGCGGAAAAATCACGTCTGAGTAATTTTTACTTCCGTACTGCCAATTTTAAGCCTTATTCAACAATCCGTTATCTGGGAATGCTTGACAGTAACAACTTGTTGAAAGACAGCAACGTGTTTTATAGAAACATTGATTTAGACACATCAGGATTCCAATTGGATAATCACCAATACTTTGAAGTACGTGGTGAAATGCGAATCGGTTTTCGCCAGCTTGATAACGAACGTTGGCCTGCGACGCCACTGTATACTTTAAAAATTCCGGGGGCACGTTTAGCGACGGCTTTATCTGGTGATGCAGTATTGAGGCTGAAGCTGGAAGTAGAAGAGGGACGTGGGCCAGATGCAGAAGCTAATGGCAGCCCTGAAAAATTCCGTATCAGTGAAATAGATATTGTTGGTTCTGAACAAAATCCTCGTAAGCAGGATATTAGTTTTAAATTGAATACATTAGCCGGCAATGGACTGGGTGAAATTCATTATTGGCTCGACAGTGGAAATATTAAAATCTAATGAATCATTTTACTCCTGAACAGTTAAAAAGAGAGTGGCTTAGTGTTGCGGAAGGTGCAAATCAGGCGATTGAATGGATTGACGATGTTCGTGAAAATGCACCACGTCTCAATACTGAAGCAGAACGATTAAAGCTGAAATTACGCCGTAGCCGGAATACAGCACAAAGGCTGGCAACGGCAGCTATGCGTCCCATGACCATCGGTTTTTTTGGCCTTTCTCAAGCGGGGAAATCCTATCTGATTTCTTCATTAGCCGCTGGGGATAATGGGCGGTTAGAGACCCAAATGGGGCAGCACCAACTGGATTTTATCGAGCATATTAATCCACCAGGTGGTGGCAAAGAGGCAACAGGATTAGTGACACGCTTTAGCCGTCAATCACATTCGTCCAATCCAGACTGGCCGATTGAATTGCTGCTATTTAATGAAGTGGAAATCGCTAAGATCTTCGCGAATACGTTCATTCATGATTTCAATCAGGAAAAGATTGACTGGAGTTATGATGAAAAACGTATAGGTGATTTACTTACCTCACTAAATAACCGCCGTCAGGCACGGAAAGTATCAGGTTTAACGGAAGATGATGTGGTCTCGCTGTGGGACTATCTGATTCGTCATGCGGAAAAAAGCCAGAGTAAAATGGCATTGCAATACTGGCCTGCAGCGGTGGATCTCGCACCGTGGTTATCGATTGATGACCGAGCGCAGCTGTTCAGTGAATTATGGGGGAATATCGGTGAATTCACAGAGGCTTATCGTCGCTTTGCGCATACATTACAGCGTCTGGGAGGGGCTAGTGTCGTCAGAGCACCACTTAATGTCTTAGTAATTGAGCAAAATGGCCGATTAGTACAGAGCAACAGCATTATGAATGTCGATATGCTGGAACGCCTTAACAAAAGTAATGACTTACAGGTAGAGGTATGTCCTGAGCTCGAAAATGGGCTATCTGCACCTGTATCTCTTTCTTTGGCTGAACTTACAGCATTGACAGTAGAGCTGCATGTTCCTCTACTTTCGTCTACACAAGAAAGATTATTTGAAGATGTCGATTTATTGGATTTCCCCGGTTACCGTGGGCGTCTGGGAGTGGAATCTACCGCTTATTTTCAGCAAATGGCTGAAAACGATGACAGCAACCCACTGGCACAATTGATACTGCGTGGCAAAGTGGCTTACTTGTTTGAGCGTTATACCGTCAATCAGGAAATGAATGTTTTAGTCGTTTGTACCCCCTCGAATGAACAATCTAACGTGAAAGATGTTGGTGGAGTACTTGACGAGTGGATCCGTTATACCCAAGGAGTGGATGCTGTAAGCCGTTCCCGTCGTCCATCAGGATTAGTTTGGGCAGTCACTAAACTCGATTTACGGATCACCCAAGAGTTGAATAAATCAGAAGATATGTTGCGTGAGGTATGGGGACAGGGTGGAATGGTCAAAATCACCATGACCGAACGTTTCGGCCATTTTCCATGGATGCAAGAATGGCAGCCTGATTGTGCTTTTAACAATACTTTTCTGGTACGTAAACCACGTCAGGCTACACCATTTATTATGATGAAAGAGGGAAATGAAGTTGGACTCAATCAGGAAACTGAGCCAAAACTGTCCTTGATGAAAAAAACCTTTCTGGAAGATAGTGCTATTCAGCGTCATATCGCTTTCCCGGATCAGGCATGGGATGCCATGTTGCAGCTAAATGATGGTGGTATGCGTCGATTGGCAGACTATTTAGCTACTGTCGCCCAGCGTGAAATTAAGTTAGAACGTATTGCTGAACAGTTACATGAAACCCGCCATGAATTGATTGAAGGAAATTTAATCGCGTGGTTTCAGCAGGATAATGCGGAAGAATCCGCCAAAAAAGAGCGTATTGCAGATGATATTCTCAAGGTGTTACAGCGTCGGGTGGGAATGCATGGTGAATTACTGGTGAGTTTGATCCCTCAACGGAAAGCACTACAAGAGCTTTATATGCAGGAAACTCCGTTGGAATTACCTGATGATGATAAGGCAAGCAATGAATCAATCGCGACCTTCGGGATTGGCAGCGATTTTGATCTGTTCAGCGATACATCAGATGAAAGTATATCAGCACTCAGCCATGAACAAATGTTTGCTCAGCAGGTAATTAAGTTATGGGTTAATTACCTGCGTACCGTACCAGAGCAGACGAACGTGACAAATTTTATCGGCCTTCCCCGACCAACAATTGAAACACTGGTGGATGAATTGATCACTGCGATCCAGAGAATGGATATTGAAGGTGAATTGGTAAATGTATTAGCAAATACAGAACAAGCAGGTGTGCGTCGGGAGAAAATGGTGGAACGTCAGGTATCCCGTGTGTTGAACGTCATAAACGATTTCATCACTTGGCTGGGATACCAAAAAATCACGAAAGAAAAACGGCCGGTGAGCAAATATAACAAAGGGCATCCCCTCTTCTCCGGCCCTAATAAACATGATCCGGCATTGTGGAAAGACGATGGACATTTGTACCGTTTGACAAGCGAACCACTGAGCTATAGCGCCATGTTTATCTTTGATTGGTTGATCGGTCTGAAAGAAATGATTAAAGAAAATGTCGGTCACTCTGCCGGACGCGAAATAACGGCGGCTCAAAACGAACGGCTGGGCACCATTATTGAACGTATTCAATTGTCGTCGGAGTAATGTGTTGTGATTAAAACAGAATTGAGACCCTGTGAATCGGCAGAACCCGGATATGCGTCTTTGCATATTGAAGGGTGGCAGGGAATGATTGAAAGCGTCATGGTGTCAATCCAGCGTAATCAGGATCGCTGTTTTTTAAGTGTAGAAGGGCAGTGGATAAACAACGAAGAGTGGATTCGGTTGCCTGAATTACAGGAAAAAGGGGATGATTTAGAAACCCGCATAGGCCCGGTATTGGTCGATGCGCTGCTGGCCGAGCGTCAGGTTGCATATCGCGTGACGGCAGTGGATGCAGCAGGTTTTCGGGAGTTTGGTGGTCTGAAAATTGTTGATGGTGTACTGAGCTCACTGGCAAAAGGAGAGTATGCTGCTACTAGCAATATTAATGAATATGTGCCTCAGTCACCGGAGCCAGCCGTATTGGCTCAAGTAGAAACGCCGATTATTGAAACTGAACCATTGGCGGAGCAGTTTGCTTCGCCGAATCTACAAGAGTCATCTAAGCCTTTGGTAATACAGCCGGATGAACCTGCTAAAACACCATCTCCGCTTCCAGCAAAAAAATCGAATAAATTGCCGTTAATCGCCCTAATTTTGCTTTTGATTGCGATTATTGTTGGTATGTGCTGGTGGTTGCTGAAACCAGAAACCAAATCTGAACCAGCTACCGTTAGTGCATCAGAAAATACACCTTGTGCTACTGAGAATATGGTCAAAGGCAGCGGGCTGGATTTTGTCAAAAGTTGTCTACGGAGTCAGCCTTCCAGTAAACAAGTGCTGGAAGTTATTCAACAGGCAAAAGAAACGAAACAGTGTGATGTAGCACAACGTTTGTATGCTTATAAATCCCAGTCGGGCGATGTGCAAATCGCTCTACGTTATGCACAGGAATATGATCCAGAAACAGCAACAAAGGGCGGCTGTTTTGTTGCCGATGCGCAAACGGCAATTTATTGGTATGAGGTGCTGATTAATCAAGATCCACAAAACAAAGAGGCCAGAGCACGTTTGGCGATACTGAAAAAATAGGAAAGGATGATGAAACCTCTTAACAGGATAATGGCGGGTATTATGGCATCTGCCTTGGGGCTAATGATATCACCCGTGCTGGCAGCACAAAAACCTCTTTTACAGGAAGGAAAGCAAACTCTCTACCAACGAGTACTGACTTATCCGGGTTGTGAGCTGTCGGAAAAAATCACCGAAAAAGGAACAGTGCAACCTGCTTTCAGCCGTTTCTACGTTTATCAGCGTCAAAAGCAGGGTAATGAAGAATGGTTAAAAGTTGGGCCTGATAGTTACGGTAATACTCAGGGGTGGATGAAGGCCAACTGTACCGTAGAGTGGAAGATGCAGTTGACTCTGGCTTTCACCAATCCTTCTGGTCGTAATCCTATGCTGTTTTTCCGTAATAAGGCGGATGTAGAAAATATTCTGAATAACGCGACGCCAGCGACGCAATTACAGCCATTATTGAAAAAATTGCAAACCGGTGCGTCTGTACCTTCGGTACTCGCGCGTGAACCTGATTACATGATCGATCAGCAAAAAAACTTTTATCTATTACCAGTGTTGGATTCTGATGACATTTTTACAGATTTGGGCTATCAGGTGCGCGTGCTTAATGTTGCCTCGGTAAGTGAAGCTGGGGGGAAAACGAATTCTGCCAATGCGTTCAAAAATAAGGATACAAGTATTACCCCTGATGAAGAGAAAAATATGATCAAGGGGTTCTCGGCATCGGTGGTATTTGTGATTGATTCTACCATCTCAATGGGGCCTTATATTGAGCGCACGAAGCAGGCTATTGAAAAAATTTACCAGCGTATTGAAAAGGAAAATCTGCTGGGGCAAGTTAAATTTGGTCTTGTCGCTTACCGTTCAAATATTGCTGCGGTGCCGGGATTAGAATATGACACCAAAATGTATGTTGATCCTAATACAGTCAAAGATGGTCAGGATTTTTTGACTAAAGTGCGTGATCTGAAACAGGCCAAAGTCTCCAGCAGCAAAGTTAATGAAGATGCATATGCCGGTATTATGACAGCGTTGGACAAAGTGGATTGGACTAAATTTGGGGCGCGTTATGTGATCTTAGTGACAGATGCCGGAGCGTTGGATGGGGATGATCAGCTGTCCTCTACCCGGCTGGATGCGACTCAGGTTCGTTTGGAAGCCACTTACCGTGGAGTAGCACTGTATACACTTCACCTGAAAACACCATTAGGGCGTAAAAACCACGCTTTTGCGGAGAATCAGTACCGAGAGATGACTCTCAACGCTTTCCTGCATAAACCGCTTTATTATCCGATTGATTCTGGTGATGTGAACAATTTTGGTACGATAGTTGATAATCTTGCTAGTGCTATTACCGGGCAGATTAAAACGGCTTGGAGTGGTGAGGAGACAGTAGGTAGCGCCCTTGGTGCCAATGAATCCTATTTTGGTAAAAATGAGGTATTAACCAAAGGAGCCCTTCTACAGGATACTGCCCAGTTGGGACATGCGATGCGGTTGGCCTACCTCGGGAATAAGCAGGGTACACATGCACCATCTGTTTTTAAATCTTGGATAAGTGATCGTGATCTTGTGAACCAAAATATTCCAGCAACCGAAGTGAAGGTTTTACTGACAAAGAGCGAATTGAGTGATCTAAGTGAAGTAATGAAGAAGATTGTTAATTCGGCCAATGAGGGTTTAATTTCGCCGGATGATATGTTTGCCAGCCTGCGTTCATTAGCTGCGACGATGGGGAACGATCCTAAACAGGCGAAAAGTAAACAGGCTACCAAGTTGAGTGAAATGGGACTGTTGGGTGAATACATTGAAGGGTTACCTTACCTCAGTGAAGTGTTGAGTCTGGATGAAGAAACCTGGAAAAGTTGGGATGGATTAGAACAAGAGCGTTTTATCCGCCGTCTCAACATCAAGCTCAACTATTATCAGCGTTATAACGAAGATGTTGACCGCTGGATTTCGTTAGCACCTGGCAGTGACCCACGTGATAACGTTTATCCCGTTCCATTGGAAAACCTTCCATGATGTTGCGCATTGAAGCAATGCAAGTACAGCGAGGATCAGCAGAACAGGGTCTAACTGTCAGCCTGCCTTCGCTATCGCTTAGTGCGGGAGAAGTGGCTGCATTAACGGGGCCGAGTGGCTGTGGAAAGAGCACATTATTGGAAATGATCGGCGGGATATTACAACCGGATAATTTGAGTTGCTATCAATTGGGTAATCCGCCCGAAGATATTGCGGTACCGTTACTGACGGGAGATGAAAAACAGCTTGCTCAAGTGCGTGCCAAAGATCTTGGTTTTGTACTGCAACACGGCGGCCTGCTTCCCTGGCTTTCAGTCGCGCAAAATATTCAATTACCCCGTCAAATTGCTGGTCTTACAGTTGACTCTGAGTGGCTGGAGACTGCAATTTCTCGTTTAGATATTGAAGGATTAATGAAAAAGATGCCTTCTCAGCTTTCAATTGGTGAGCGTCAGCGCGTGGCTTTTGCCCGAGCAATTGCCCATCAGCCACGGCTATTATTGGCTGATGAGCCAACGGCGGCATTAGATCCCTACAATGCTGAGGTACTTTTTAATTTGATTGTTGAAATGGTGAAGTCATTAAATTTGGTCTCCATTATTGTTAGCCATGATTGGCAGCGAGTCACGGATTTTGGCCTTAAACGTTATTACGCTAAAGTGGATGGAAAACAAAGTGTCTTCACAGCCAGTTAATTCTTCTATTATCAGGGGCTCCCGTTGGTTATTGCCTCGCATGGCTCTGGCTGATTTGATTTATGATCGAAAGGTTGCGCTCTGTATCATTTTTTCTCTTATTGCTGTGATCACGCCTTTATTACTGCTTTTTGGACTAAAAAATGGCATCGTTAGCCAGCTCCGTCATACCTTGGTTGATGATCCGCGTACACGGGAAGTTCGTATGCTAGGGAATGGCAGCTATGATCGCAATTGGCTGGAACAGCTGGCTGCTAACCCTGATGTTGGTTTCGTTATCCCATTAACCCGCTCTTTAAATACTCAGGCCGATTTGGTCAGAGATAGCCAGCATTTTGTCAGTAATGTAGAAGTCATCCCTACAGCATCAAACGATCCGCTACTGGTCAATGTTCGACAACCACAAAATGCACAACAGGTTGTGCTCAGTGCTAGTGCGGCAGAACAGTTACAGATAAAAGCGGGTGATAGTCTGAAGCTGGTAGTTACGCGTAAACGAGAAGGGAAACGTGAACGAATCCAGCATCAATTAACCGTTATTGGTGTAATCGATGGGGCAAAATTCTCTCGTCCGGCTGCTTTTGTCTCGCTTCCTCTGTTAGTGGCAATGGAGGATTACCGTGATGGCTATCAGGTTGCGTTATTTCATGTGGGAGAAGGTATCGCTCCCCGAGAACGTACTACGTTTGCTAAAGCACGTCTATATGCCAGCAGTATAGATAGTGTATCTGAGCTGGCTGGCTGGCTACAGCGGCAGAATATCGACACGGTAACACAACAGGCGCAGATTGAATCAGTGCGTGCTATCGATCAGGTACTTGGCTTGATATTTACTGTGATTGCCTGGATCTCTGCGGCAGGTGGGATTGCCTCGTTAGTGGGTGCTTTTATGGCCAATATTGATCGCAAAAGGAAAGACATGGCAGTGCTCAGGTTATTAGGTATCCGTCGGCATGCAGTAGTGTGGTTTATCTTGACCCAGGCATTAATTTTGACAGGAAGTGCTTGGGGAGTAGGGTTGTTGCTCTATTTTGTTGCCAGTCAGTTGTTTAATAGTGTGTTAGGGGCTTCATTACCGGAAACGGCATTTGTATGTCATTTGGGAGCATTACATGTGCTAATCGCCTTATTGAGTGTATTAGCTGTAGCACTGGGAGTTGCGACGGTAGGTGCCTTACGTGCTTTAAAAATTGAACCTGCGGAGAGTTTACGTGAAATTTAACCATTACCTGAGCATAGCATTGGTAGGGAGCGTGCTTGGTATATTGCCACTCTCTGCCAGCGCTGTCTGGGAAGACAAATTCTACAATCCTAAGCCATTGGCTGATGATGTGATATTACCAATGCCTTGTGGTGGTGCGATGGTATTTCGTAAAATTTCCATTCCTCTCAGCCAACCGTTACAGGATTACAACATCACCCTCGGAGGAGGAGAAAATGATGAATGGGGATATCTGGAGCAGGCGAGGGCGGAATATATTGCGGGTAGTTTTGCTGAAGGAAAATCGGGGAAAGGGCGCTATTTTTTAATGGCGAAGTATGAATTGACCGATTTACAATATCAAGCTCTTAGCGGTACTTGTCCGACGCCAAATATGAGACTCCGCTTGCCAAAAGTGAACATTGGTTGGATCGATGCCATGAATCTGGCAAACCAATATAACCTTTGGTTACTGAAGAACCAGCCTGAGTCTCTGCCTAATGAAGATGGAAAACCGGGTTTTCTCCGTCTACCAACAGAAACCGAGTGGGAATTTGCCGCCCGTGGTGGCTTGGCTGTTTCCACATCTGAATTTCGTGACCAACATTTTCCTATGCCTGAGGGGATCACCCATTATGCATGGTTTTCTGGCGCTCAGTCAGCCAATGGCAAACTTCAATTGACAGGCTTGCTCAAACCTAATCCATTGGGGCTGCATGATATGTTGGGTAATACAGATGAGATGATGTTTGAACCTTTTCGTTTAAACAAATTGGATCGACAACATGGTCAGGCGGGGGGATATATTGTCAGGGGCGGTAGTTTTCTGACACCGGAAAGTGACATACGCAGTTCACTACGTGGTGAAGAGCCTTATTATACAGTTCAAGGTGAGAATAAAAACAAAGCGATAGGATTTCGTCTGGTTCTAGTTTCTCCGACACTGACTTCTCGTGATCGCATTAAAGAAATTGCTAAAGAGTGGAAAACCTTAGGTGTTGAAGAACATCAAAATAAAGGGAAAAAATCGACAGATTCAATTGATTATTTGGGGAGTATTTCATCCAAGATCCAAGATGCCTCGCTGAAAAAGCAATTAGCGCAATTACGTGCCGATTTGCGTGCCAATGCACAATTACGTGATGAACAACGTGATCAGGCAATACGTACTTCCTTGCAACTTGGCGCATTTTTATGCACAAAATTGAAGGATGATGGTGATTTTTATGATCGATTAGTCGGACTGTATGGGAAAACTTGTAAATCAGGCAGCGAACTGGATGCAAATTGTTCTCGTCGCCAAACGCAGTTGGAGCAACATAAAAAGGCACTAAATTTTATTGTAAATTATTATGCTGACACCTTGGTTGATATGGGCATAACGTATAATGCAGCACTTATTGCACCGCAACTCCGAGTCGTTCAGCAAGAAATGTCTGCTCGTGGTAAAACCAATCTAAATAGTTATCTCAATACGTATTGGCAGAATCTTCAGGGATATTGGAGGGATGGTAGAGTTGCTCGGGATAGTTGGTTGGAGATGTGTAAGAAAAATAAATAAACTGCCGTCGAATATAAATGATAATGAGCACTTTTATTTAGAAAGGACATATTAACCTATGGTTTTAAAATATATACGTTTGATGATTTCTTTTTGCCTGATTTTTATTTTGGTTGCCTGCCAGACACAAAGTGGGCCTTCTGCACAAACAGGAACAGTAGATTCTCGTTTAACTAAGAACGAAGACGTCGAATTTTTTAATAAGTCTGGTTTGCAGTCTTGCTTGGCTGGAGCAGCAGCAGGGGCAATCGCTTGTATGCTCAGTGATGTGAATCATAAAGCGATATGTATTGCAGCGGCAGCAATTGTGGGGTGTGGAGTAGGAGTGGGAGCGAATGCTTATCTGGATAGCCAGCGTAAAAAATATTCCAGCAGAGAGCAATTATTAGCGGCTGCAATTAAGGATATTGAAGCAGAAAATGAGCGGATTAAGAACGCTACTGTCGTGGTCAAAGAGGTGATTCAGGCTGATAAACGTACTCTGGCTAGTATTAATAAAGATATTGCTGCAAAAACCGTGAAAAAAGCGCAGATGCAGAAACAGTTGAAAGGGCTTGATGCTAATATTGCCTACCTGCGTAATACCATTAAAGAGATGAAAGAGCATGAAAAACAGTGGGCTGATGTCTCTGTTCAGATGGTAAAAGATGGCGCTAAAACGAAAAATTTAAATAAGCAGATTGCTCAAATGCGTAAAAATATTGGCATGTTACAGCAGGAACTCGACAGCCTTTATGAACAACGTACCGCAATTAAAGTAAGCTGATAGGAATTATTATGAGAGTATTGATGATATTGTTAATGAATGTGGTACTGGTAGGTTGTGTTACAAATGCACAAGAATGTGATCCCACGAAAGGAGATATGAGTATTATTGCAAAGTTCAACTGTAATTACTCTGGAACATGGGATCAGAGAGTTGCTGAGAAAGAAAAAGTATTACAGCATGAAAAGATATTAAATAAAGAATTTAAAGCAGCTTATGAAGCTCTTGAACAAGAAAGAAAAACAGCGCGGGCAACTTTGGAGAGTAAAAGACGTACTCAGGCTGTTTTGCAGAAGTCATTGAGTAACCTAGTTAACCAACTGAAAATCAAAGCAGCAGGGAAAGCTCAAATGGAAAAACAGGTTGCTGATCTGGAAAAACGGATACGTGAATCACAACAACGTCCAGCTCAGTCGGAAATGCAAAAGCAGATGGAGCTACAGCAGTTGCAAAACCAGCTTCATGAGCTTCAAGATAGCTTGATGGCATCATAAAAATGAATCCCCGGGATCATAAAGCACATTATGTGACCGGGGTGAATAAGCTTGAGTGCAAAATAGCAACTTAAATGGTCTGATTGACATCAAAAATAGAACTCGTTTTTAATAAAAACCCGGCTATAGGGTATTACTTGAATATTTATTATTGCCAATAAATTGGTGTCATGACCCACTCTTTCGATGAGTGATATTATTTGGATTTTAATTAAATAAAATTAAAAATCATTTTTTATTGTTAATATAATAT
>NZ_CAWQJR010000168.1:0-34527 GCF_963894935.1 Xenorhabdus sp. PB61.4 | reverse complement strand
TAAATAACCTTTTATTAATAATAAAAATTCCTTAGGATAGATCATACATCATTTTAACGGTATTTTACTTGTATCTTATTGTTTAAATAATTGAAATATGAGCATGAAAAAATTTAATGATAATATATTCATAACACTGATAGCCATAATATGTGGTTTTACTGCTGCTAATATGTATTATGTCCAGCCACTAATCCCCATTATCCGGGATAACCTATTGGTATCTTATGAGAAAGCATCCATGCTATATTCGTTATCTCTGGTGGGTAATGCTGCGTCACTATTTTTTATAATACCATTAGGTGATTTTTATAATAAAAAGAAACTAATAGCTATTCTTTACCTTATTTCATCATTGTCGTTATTAGTTTTTTTTGTATGCGAAAGCTATTACGCCCTGTTATTGATGTCTTTTTTAATTGGCGTTGGAACCTCAGCCATTCCATTGATTATTGCAGGATTAAGTAAACAAAGAAATGGAACGATATATATTGGCAGGATCATGGCTGGAGTACTGATTGGTATTCTTTTTTCAAGGTTTTTGTCAAGTATCCTTAGTGAAATTTGGGGTTGGAAATCAATATATATTATTTCAAGTATTTTGATGGCTCTTTCTGGTTGTTTTTTATTAAAAAATTACTCGACTCCAGAAAGTACAGAAAAAAATACAGTTAAAAATTATCGAAACATTTTATTTCTGAATATAACAGAAATCATTAAAAATGACATTATCCGGCATTATTGTTTTAACGCTTTTGTCATTATGTTTGTGTTCTCTGCATTCTGGAATAATATATCCATGTTTCTGAAATCATCATTTAACCTTAGCCAATCAGAAATAGGTTTTTTTTCACTGATTGGTATTGCAGGTGCTTCCTCTGCTCTATTTTCATCTTATATTTTAAAAAAGATAAATTATAAAAATAAAATCCTCTATTTATTATCTGTCATAGCTTTAATTATTATGGTTAGTTCTAAAAAATACATTTCAAGTACTATAATAGGCGCATTGCTGATTGATGCGTTTATTCAGCTAATACATGTCAACAATCAAAGGAATTTATATCTTTCTTGTAAAGGAAATGAGGCTCGCGCTGCAAGTTGTTATATGACAAGCTTTATAATCGGTGGTGCCTTCGGTGGATTTGTTTCATCCTATATTTATACAATATATGGATGGAGTATGGTCTTGATGATTTGTGCAATTATTTCTTTCGTTCCAGTGTGTTTAAATCCGAGAGAAAATAATCATGAAAAACATTAATGCATCACTAAGACGTATTGACTTTTTATGAAAGGGATTTGAACAGCATGATAATTTGAATTCTAACGGGAAAACTACATATGGTCAGTAAACATTATACCCAATGTATAGAGAGGTATAATTTGAATCTTCGTCAGTGTTTGGCAAAACTTCCCCTCATGTCTAACATTCATGGAAATGTATCGCAGAGAATTATTAGGCATTATCTAAACATTCATCACAACATTAATTATTCCTCCTAACGATTAATCGCAGTAAAAGCATGAATATCAAAATTAACAGCTACTGATTCAGTACCTCCTATCTCAATCACCTTACTCATAAATTCATTGAAATACAACTCACCACCTTCCTGCTCAATATAATGAGTGACATAACTGGTGGATAAGAAAAAAAGCGCCACTTCTTCTGGTGAAAGGAAAATAATATTAGCAAACACTTCGCGCTGTAGATTATACAGGTGGGAACATTCACTCATCAGCTCCAGAGTATTATCATATTGAGTGAGCCGTGGATCACGATACTTAGCCCAGCGAGTAACCAGCTCTTTTGCAATGTAATCTCGCAGTGGTCCATAAACCAAAGGAAAATCGTACTTATAGGCACAAAACAATCCACTGGGTTTTAGCCAGCTTTTCAGATTCATCAGCACCGCCTTACGATCCATCCAATAAAAAGAGGTAGCACTTGTGATCAGATCATATGGGTGTGAGACAGAAAAAGTTTCTGCTGGTGAGATATTAAAAATGATATCAGGGTAATTATGACGCGCCCGTTTAATCAATTCATCACCCAGATCAATCCCTTCAACGTATGCAAAATGATTTTTCAAACGAGTCGTAGAAACACCATTACCACAACCAATATCTAATGCTGCTTCATTCGTTGGTGCGCGAGCTACAAGTGAATGATACAACTTGTCAGGATAAGTAATCTTTCCTCTGACAGCATCATAAGCTATTGCATTTTTATTGAATTGCTTCATTTAATGCTCCCCATACATCTGGCTTATTTAGCATTTATTCTAAATGCAATATTCGTTTTTTATGGTCTTTGCTTTTTAATTTATTCTTTGGTTACAAATGTATTTACACCAGTGAGATTAGCTGTGAAGTTCCACAACTTTAAGGCTTCTGATAGATCAATTGCGTACTCACAAACACCGGCAAAAGGCTCTTTATAATCTGATGCAAGCCCGGCAACATCACAATCTTCACAATAAAGCCCTCCCAGTCCATTCAAAGCTGAGCTTGTTGCAGCCCATACCTCAGTTGCAGCACCTTGTGCCGGAGTTTTAAAGGTTGGGTCAATTGGATTGCCATCCTTATCCATCCATCCCTCGCTTTCCATCTCTTCATAAGACAAATGCCGCTGAAGTGGGGTAAATATTTTCCCCGGATGCAGAGAAAACGCCCTGATGTTCTTATCTTTCCCATATTCATCCAGCTGTAATGCAAAAAGTATATTCGCAGTTTTAGACTGTGCATATGCCACCCACTTGTCATAACCGCTAGTAAATTGAATATCATCCCATCTGATTGGAGAGTTATGATGCCCAGCAGATGAAACACACACTACCCTCCCTCCTACTCGGATATTATTCCATATGAGATTTACCAGTACGTAATGGCCAATATGATTTGTTGCAAACTGTGATTCCCATCCCGGGCCAACCCGTTTTTCTGGAGAAGCCATAATTCCGGCATTACAAATCACATAATCAAAGAGATATCTATTCGCATTGATATAACTCGCTAATTTCCTGACAGAATTAATATCAGAAAGATCAAGTGGAAGAATTGTTATATTACTTAGTTCACTTAATGCCTTAGAAGCATTCGATATATCCCTTGACCCCACGACCACATGAGCGCCTGCTTCTGATAGTGCTTTGGTGGCCTCATATCCCAGTCCCGAATGTCCACCTGTGATAAAAGCTGTCTTACCTTTAATATCAATACCTTTAAGTATATCCGAGGCTGTCGAAGATGAACTAAATCCTGAGTTGATCGGTTTTTGGACTCGCATAAAATTCCCTATCGCTATTTTAATTTAGAAGTAGTCTGCTCTTACAAGTTAAGTATAAAATTCCTTTAAGACAGTAACTTTATCATTGCTAATAGAGACAGTCATTCAACGAATATTTAATAACGTAAAGTTGTATTTAATTAATGTGAATACTGATTAGTTTTAAAAGTAAATGTGTTACTGATAATTTATTCAAAAAAAACAGAAGGAGAATTGAATGTGGATTAAGTCATTATTTTATACACTGCTAATAATATTTTTATTTATTATTAGTAACATAGGGTTTATTTCTATCGATTTAACTAATAAAGAGATATTAACTCTATGGTCGAGCAATGAATACATCTTAGATGAACTATCCTTTCTTATTTGTAGCACTGATTATTTAATGCTGACTAACAATTCACTGTTTCTTTTCTGCATTACTATTTTTTTGCTTCGAAATAAATTAAAGCAAAGTTTATACATGATTTTTTCTGTTATTTTAATCAGTGTCATAAATAATGCTATTACACTAATTTACATCCTGAACTTTTCAACCATTTCCCGTTTTTTTAAAGATCAGTCTCTAAATTGGATATTGATCTCATTTCCTATCTCTATGGTTATTATTTATCTCATCACCAGAATAAATTTCCAAGAACAGTAACCGATATGAGCTAACACTGCGACCTTATTACCACTGTTAGAGAGAGCCATCGTCATGGACGTTCCCATTCTGGCTATCAGCATTATTTTTTCTAACCGACGATCATTTACGATAAAAGGGTAACGCATACTGTGCTATATTTGTTAAGTTAAACTAAATGACTCTTCTTATGGTTTGAATATTTTGCTTAAAACGTTATCAAATTCACATAATCACTATTATTAGAGTTTATTCGTATTATTATTTTTAGCAAAATGCATCATCTTTTAATACCCTAAAAATATTAGGGCTACGTGTATTGCAAAGGAAAAAACAACGTTATGAAAATGAAAGCTCTTGTTACGGTAGCTGTTTCAGCTGTAATGCTGGCGGGTTGTCAGAATCTTGATCATGGAATGCTGGCCAGCTCTGGGATGCAATTATTCAAAGCCGCGACGCTAAATGATTCTGATGTTAAACAGCTATCTGACCAATCATGTAGAGATATGGATGCACAGAATAAAATTGCCCCCGCATCCAGCCAATACACTAAGCGTCTGGACAAAATTGCCAAAGCATTAGGACACGAAATTAATGGTACTCCAGTTAACTACAAGGTTTATCTGACTGATGATGTTAACGCATGGGCAATGGCTAATGGTTGTGTACGCGTATACAGCGGCCTGATGAATATGATGAACGATAATGAAGTCGAAGGTGTTCTGGGCCATGAAATGGGGCACGTTGCATTGGGCCACTCGCGTAAAGCAATGCAGGTTGCCTATGCAGCCGTTGCTGCCCGTACCGCAGCAGCATCAGCCGGTGGTGTCGCAGCGCAGTTGAGCGATTCTCAACTTGCAGATCTGGGGCAAAAGCTGCTCAACTCGCAGTTTTCACAACATCAGGAAAGTCAGGCTGATGACTTCTCTTATGAACTGCTGAAAAAACGCAATATCAAAACTGAAGGCTTAGCAACCAGCTTTGAAAAACTGGCTAAGCTAGGCAGTGGTGAAACCAGTATGTTTGATTCACACCCACCGTCAAAGGAACGTGCTGAACACGTTCGTAATCGTATCGCAGCCGATAAGAAATAATAAGTTTTGCCCTGATTGAAGCGGTGACAATGGCACCGCTTCAGATTGCTGACAGCCAGAGAATTTATCTCTGGCTGTTTATCGCTGATTTTAATTATAAACGACCGTGGCAATGCTTATATTTTTTGCCTGAGCCACATGGACAAGGATCGTTACGTCCAACCTTACGGGAACCGCTTGCCATTTGTGCTTCGGCTTCTGACATCAAAGCTCCTTGCTCAACTTCATGGCTTAAGTGCTGCTGGCTTGCCAGACGCTCCGCTTCTGCACGGCGCTGCTGTTCAAGAGCTTCCACTTCTTCCGGCATTCTGACCTGAACTTTACCCAAGGTGCTGATAACTTCATATTTCAGTGATTCCAGCATATTGGCAAACATAGCGAAAGATTCACGCTTATATTCCTGCTTCGGATCTTTCTGCGCATAACCACGCAGGTGAATGCCCTGACGCAGATAATCCATTGCCGCCAGATGCTCCTTCCACAATGTATCCAGCGTTTGCAGCATGATGCCTTTTTCAAAGTTACGCATCATTTCTTCACCGACGATTTCTTCTTTCTGTTTATAAACTTCTATCGCCTTTTCAAGAATACGCTCTCGCAATGTTTCTTCATGGAGTTCCGGCTCTTTATCCAGCCACTCCTTAATCGGCAAATGCAGATCAAAGTCATTGACTAAACGCTCTTCCAAGCCCGGAATATCCCACATTTCTTCCAGAGATTGTGGCGGGATATAAGCATCAATGGTTACTTTGAAAACATCTTCACGGATGCTAGAGATGGTTTCGCTGACATCGCTCACATCAAGCAGGTCGTTACGTTGTGCATAAATCGCACGGCGCTGGTCATTGGCAACATCGTCATATTCCAGCAATTGCTTACGGATATCGAAGTTGCGGCTTTCAACTTTACGCTGTGCATTGGCAATAGCTTTAGTGACCCACGGGTGTTCAATCGCTTCACCCGGCTGCATCCCCAATTTGCGCATCATTCCTGTTACACGCTCTGAAGCAAAAATACGCATCAGGGAATCTTCCATTGAGAGGTAGAAACGTGAAGAACCCGCATCCCCCTGACGACCAGCACGACCACGCAGCTGGTTATCGATACGGCGTGATTCGTGACGCTCTGTACCAATAATATGTAAACCACCTGCTGCCAGTACTGCATCATGACGCTCCTGCCATGCTGCTTTAATTTGCTCGATTTGCTCTTCTGTCGGCTCGTCCAGCTTAGCAATTTCTGCCTGCCAGCTTCCCCCCAGTACGATATCCGTACCACGTCCAGCCATGTTGGTTGCTATGGTAACAGTACCAGCCTGACCTGCCTGTGCGATGATGTCGGCTTCCATTGCGTGGAATTTCGCGTTCAGAACATTATGCACAATATCTGCTTTGGTCAGTGCATTTGAAATCACTTCTGATTTTTCAATCGAGATAGTTCCCACTAACACAGGCTGGTTGTTATTAACGCGCTCTTTAATATCTTCAATGATCGCATCAATTTTTTCCGCTTCCGTCATGTAAACCAGATCAGGTAAATCCTGACGGATCATCGGACGGTTAGTCGGAACAACAATGGTATCCAGTTTATAAATAGAACTGAATTCAAAGGCTTCAGTGTCAGCCGTACCTGTCATACCTGCCAGTTTTTCATACAGGCGGAAGTAGTTCTGGAATGTGATAGAAGCCAGTGTCTGGTTTTCGTTCTGGATCTCAACGTGCTCTTTGGCTTCCACTGCCTGATGCAAACCATCAGACCAGCGACGCCCCTGCATGGTACGCCCGGTGTGTTCATCAACAATGATGACTTCACCATCTTTAACGATATAGTCAACATCACGGGTAAACAAGACATGTGCCCGCAAGGCTGCGGTTACATGGTGCATCAGCATAATATTGGATGGAGAATAAAGTGATTCACCTTCATCCATCACTTTAGCATTCACCAACAACTCTTCAATCAGCACCAGACCACGTTCGGTCAGGTTAACCTGACGTGTTTTTTCATCAACAGAGAAATGCCCTTCGCCCTGAAAAGTGTCTGAATCTTCTTGTTCCTGCCGGATTAATTGAGGGATCAGTTTATCGACTTTGATATAAAGCTCAGAGCTGTCTTCTGCCGGGCCGGAAATAATCAGTGGGGTACGAGCTTCATCGATAAGAATGGAGTCAACTTCATCCACCAGAGCGTAATGCAGTTTGCGTTGTACCCGCTCTTCCGGGCTGAATGCCATGTTGTCACGCAGGTAATCGAAACCGTATTCGTTATTGGTACCATAAGTAATATCTGCGGCGTAAGCAGCACGTTTTGCCGGAGCTGGCATGTTTGGTAAGTTGATACCAACACTCAGTCCCAAAAACTCAAACAACGGGCGATTGTTTTCAGCATCACGCTGTGCCAGATAATCGTTCACGGTAACAACATGAACACCACGTCCACTCAGTGCATTCAAATAGGCTGGCAGTGTTGCAGTCAGGGTTTTACCTTCACCTGTACGCATCTCTGCAATACAACGCTCATTAAGTACCATACCACCCAGTAACTGCACATCGAAGTGACGCATACCAAACACACGTTTACTGGCTTCACGTACTGTAGCAAAGGCTTCTGGCAGAATTTTTTCCAGTGATTCGCCCTCTTTAAGGCGAGCACGGAATTGCTCTGTTTTAGCTTTTAGTTCTTCATCAGACAGCTTTTCAAAATCAGGTTCCATACGGTTGATCACATCAACCGATTTACGCAAACGACGCAGGGTACGATCGTTAC
Organism: Xenorhabdus sp. PB61.4; assembly: GCF_963894935.1. Lineage (NCBI taxonomy): Bacteria > Pseudomonadati > Pseudomonadota > Gammaproteobacteria > Enterobacterales > Morganellaceae > Xenorhabdus > Xenorhabdus sp. PB61.4. Next base: position 26,747 of record NZ_CAWQJR010000168.1, on the reverse strand, counting down.
GGCTACCAAAAATCTTAGTAAGTAATTTAATCAACATAGTTAATACATCTCAAATGAGGCCACAATTACAGCCAATCAATTGTGTCTTTTATGCCCATTATTATTCAAATTGCTGCCACGCAACTTGAAGTTGATTAGGGTATATGACTCGAATTTAGTTACTGTCTTATTATCAGAAATCAGACAGGTGCATTACAATAAAGATTGATGGTTAACCGCAGGCCCGGCTCGAATACCCTGAATTTGAGCAACCCAAAGTGCCGGTGTATGGACATCCGGAGAAATTGCTGCCACAGTCTCAGCACCAACCGCAGATTCAAATCGGGTCGGCGCCTGTATTAGCATAGCATGTAGTGTATCCAGCATGATCTGTTGCATAAAAGGTACTGCAACTCGGATACTTTCTTTTGCTTCTTCATATCTGACAGGCTCAGAAATAGAAAAAGCAAAAGAAAGTTGCCGAATAACATTACGAACAGCATGTTGTTGCCAATAATTTAAGTAATTCGAGGGCTGGCGCTGAGCGTTTTGTAACTGAAACAGATGTTCAAATGATGAAAGTGCCCGATTTTGGTTTCTCTGGGCAGATGAGGTATTTGTATGTGGCAGGCTTTCTGCGGCTCCGGCCAAAACGGGAGGCACACCAATTCCTGTAGCAACCATGCTCAGTAAAAGGTGAGGCCAAAAATAACGCCTGCCAAATTGTCGCCAAAGATTTAGAATACTCATGAAACCTTCATTTAATAAATACTGGAACCGCCTTTATTATGCGAGATAGCCGCCCACAATCACTGGACTTGTTATTGTTTGAAAGTCAGCCAGAAAATGCGGCAGCTGCCGGAAAAAGCCCGCTTCAGGCTATTCAACGACATGCCATTGCATTACTGAAACTCAACCGGGCTGTTCTTAGCCTGCTTCCGGGACAAGTACGCCCTTGGTGCCGGGTCGCAAATTATCGTAAACATATTTTGGTGCTGGAAACAGGTAATGCCAGCTGGAAAACCAGACTTTACTATGAAATTCCCGTTTTACTCTCCGCATTAAGAAGTGAAATTCTACCATCTTTATCTTCTATCGACATCAGGATTAACCCATCATTAATGGTTAAAAGTCATAATAATGAACAGAGTGCCGAAAAAATATCAGAAAGAAAACTTAATAATGATAGCCAGAGCTTGCCAACTCGCCAATTAAGCCATGAAAGTGCAGAAACATTAATAGCATTGGCCGAACGTAGCCCGGAAAAATTGAAAAGAAGGTTGGAGCGATTGGCTGCGCTGGCCGGAGAGAGTACCAGTACAGCCAAGATGAAACGTTAGCGCTGAATAAAAAACATCAGCGAGAGGAGCGTAATAGATAACATAACCCACTGATGAATCATAAGAATATTCTCAATACATAGATTATCAATAACAACTGTGTTAATAATCGACTGTATTAATATGCCAACACTGTTGATGGTGCGCGGAAAGCCAGTGGCATTTCAGCTTCATCTTCAAATGTGACAAACTCCCAAGCACTTTCCTGCGCCAAAACTGCCTGTAGCAGTTTATTATTCAAAGCATGACCTGATTTAAACGCAGTAAATGCGCCAATAATGTTATAACCACACATAAACAGGTCACCGATGGCATCCAACATTTTATGTCGGACAAACTCATCTTCAAAGCGCAGGCCATCTTCATTGAGTACGCGGTAATCATCTACCACGATCGCACAATCAAAGCTGCCACCTAAGCACAGCCCCTGAGATTGCAGGTACTCAATGTCACGCATAAATCCAAAAGTACGCGCACGACTAATCTGGCGAACAAAAGAATCTGCTGAAAAATCCAGACTATAACGCTGAGTGCTGGAATCAATCGCCGGATGTTTAAAGTCAATGGTGAAATCCAGACTAAAACCGTGATATGGTGCCAGTTCAGCCCATTTATCACCCTCTTCCACGCGAACTGTATCTTTCATACGCACGAATTTTTTCGCAACGTTCAGCTCTTCAATGCCTGCATCCAATAACAGGAAGACAAACGGGCTGGCGCTACCATCCATAATCGGAATTTCTGGCGCGTCAACATCAATAACAATATTATCGATACCCAAACCTGCCAGTGCCGCATTCAGATGCTCAACAGTTGAGATTCGCACATTTTGTTCATTTACCAGACAAGTGCAGAGCATAGTATCACGCACGGATTTGGCATCAGCCGGGAAATCTACCGGAGGATTCAAGTCAGTACGACGATAGATGACCCCGGTGTTAGCCGGCGCGGGACGCATTGTTAATGTGACTTTTTTACCGGTATGTAAACCGACACCCGTCGCCTGAACAATACGTTTTAATGTCCTTTGTTTGATCATCGTTTATCTCTCGCAATATTACTAATCCTGCCAATCACTATAAAATATGATTGGCAGAATATTTTAACACAAAAAGCGGAGAAACCAATTTTTTAGCTATCAGTCAGCCTGCTTGCGCAAAAATGCCGGAATATCTAGATAATCAGGTTCTTTACTTGTCTGTGCATTTTGGTCATTGACCACTTTTGCTGCTGGTTTATTTTCATCAGGTAATGATGAAATTCCACCAGGCATTTGCTGATAGCGGCGATCCAATGTATTTGGCTGCGATGCCTTGTTATTGGTCACCAGTGTAATTTCAGGACGTTTATCCATCCCAATACCCGTGGCTACCACAGTGACACGCAGCTCATCATTCATATCCGGATCCAGTGATGTACCGATAACCACCGTTGCGTTGTCTGAAGCAAATGCACGGATAGTATTACCCACTGTTTCAAATTCATCCAGACGCAGATCAAAGCCCGCTGTAATGTTGACCAGTACACCACGCGCTCCGGACAGATCGATATCTTCCAGCAATGGGCTGGAAATCGCCATTTCAGCCGCCTCTTCCGCGCGGTCTTCGCCCTGCGCGATACCAGAGCCCATCATGGCATAACCCATTTCGGACATCACAGTACGAACGTCAGCGAAGTCAACATTCATCAAGCCGGGACGAGTGATCAGTTCAGCGATACCCTGAACCGCACCTTTCAGCACGTCATTGGCTGCACCAAATGCATCCAACAGGGAGATACCACGACCTAATACTTTCAGCAATTTATCGTTTGGAATAGTGATCAGTGAGTCCACATGTTTAGACAGTTCAGTGATCCCCTGCTCCGCGAAGGCCATACGTTTTTTGCCTTCAAAATTAAATGGCTTGGTGACAACAGCAACGGTCAGAATTCCAAGCTCTTTGGCAATCTCAGCCACAACGGGAGCAGCACCGGTTCCTGTACCGCCACCCATACCGGCAGCGATAAATACCATATCGGCCCCTTCCAGTGCCGTACGCAGTGATTCGCGGTCTTCTTCCGCCGCTGTACGTCCGACCTCAGGGTTTGCACCAGCGCCCAATCCTTTTGTAATGCCGTTGCCAATCTGGATGGTCTGACCGACAGCTGTTTTACGTAATGCCTGAGCATCAGTGTTAACCGCAAAGAAATCGACACCTTCAATACGCTCACGCACCATATGTTCAACAGCATTACCGCCGCCACCGCCGACGCCGATGACTTTAATCACCGCGTCATTGGTTAATTCCAGTGGTTCAAACATAATTTCTCTCCGTTTTGTGCCTTTATGTCGAGGCCGACATCATTTTCACGGCCTCTGTATAAAAAATCAAAATTCTTTTCTCAGCCAGCTACTGACTTTTTTGAACCAGCCGCTTACTGAAGTTCTTTTATCAGCATCAGAATCACCGCCAAGGTGGGATTCTTTGCCATAATGCAGAAGCCCGACTGCTGTTGAGTAGCAAGGCTCCTGCACGTAATCTGTCAGGCCGGTAATGTTCAGGGGACGTCCAATACGTACCTGAGTATGAAATACTCGTTGGGCACACTCAGCCAACCCATCTATCTGAGCACCACCACCTGTTAAAACGATCCCTGCGGCCAGATGATGTTTTACCCCCTGCTGACGCAATTGCTCCTGCAATCGTAAAATTTCATCATTGACTAAATTCAGCAGTTCGGTATAACGAGGCTCAATAACCTCAGCCAGAGTCTGTCGTTGCAAACTGCGGGGAGGGCGTCCTCCCACACTCGGAACTTCAACACTTTCATCCTTGCTGACTATCGAACCCAGTGCGCAACCGTGGCGTACCTTGATGGTTTCAGCATCACTCGGCGGTGTACCAAATGCATAGGCAATATCACTGGTAACAACATTTCCTGCATATGGGATCACTTTGGTATGACGCAATGCACCGCCGGTATATACCGCGATATCCATCGTTCCGCCGCCGATATCAACGACACATACCCCTAATTCACGCTCATCTTCTGTCAAAACAGCATAACTTGCCGCTAATCCTGCAAAAATAAGCTGGTCAACTTTCAGCCCACAACGCTCAACAGCTTTTACAATATTTTTTGCCATGTCGTTATGGCAGGTAATCAAATGCACTTTCGCCTGCATACGCACACCGGAAAGCCCGACCGGGTTTTTGATACCTTCCTGATAATCGATAGCGTATTCCTGCGGGATCACATGCAAAATACGGTGTTCATCGCGAACACGAACCGATTTGGCTGTATGGACAACACTGTCCACATCATCCTGTGTTACTTCTTCTTCTGAAATTGGCACCATGCCAATTTCGTTCTGGCAACTAATATGTTTGCCAGACAGCGCCAGATAAACTGAAGATATTTGGCAATCTGCCATTAACTCAGCCTGATCAATCGCACGCTGGACGCATTTAACGACTGATTCAAGATCGTTGACGCCGCCTTTATCCATGCCGCGGGATGGGCAATTTCCCACTCCGATAATATTAACCATACCATCGGGCAGAATTTCACCAACCAGGGCAGATACATTTGCTGTCCCGATTTCAAGGCCAACTACCAATTTTCTGTCCGTTGATTTGATCATCGTTGTTCTGCCTGTCTCTGTATTATTGCCAGTCACTATTTATTTTCTTGCCCGTTCATTAAAGCCGGTGCGTCAGTTAATAAAGGAGCCCAGCCAACCGCAGCACCACTGTCATAACGTAAGTCCACATAAGCCACACGTTTTTGCGTGTTTTTCTGCAACACAGGGTAAAGTTCAGTAAAACGCTGAATGCGCCCTTCTTGATCTTTATTACCCAATTCCAGCCGGACGTCATTATCCAGTTCCAGTTGCCAGGAATTACGAGCCGTCATGATCACTGCTTTCAATTTCATTTTATGTGCAGCAAGCTGTTCAGCCATTGTGCGATATTCTGCCAATACGACTTTTTCTTTGCCTTCCGGGCCATAGAGCATGGAATACTGCCCTCCGGCGCTACGTTCAATAGGCAAACTGAATACTCTTCCTTCTTTATCCAGCATGTGCGTATCATTCCAACGCACATAAGGGACGTATTCTACCAGATGAATTTTCAGTTCATCAGGCCATTGTTTACGTACAGTGACCTGACGGACCCATGGCAGCCGCTCTATCTGGCCCTGAATGACATTGACATCCTGTGTCATAAATGTCTCTGGCGTGCCCAGTGACAGGATTGCCTGCCTGACATCATCATCCGTGGTGTAATGCCGCTGACCTGTCAACACCAGTTTTGAGAGTGGCAGCCGGTTTGAATCCTTCATCCACTCTAAGGTTACCCAGCTTCCCCATATGACAGTGCCAACCACCATCAGGAAGAAGAGGAACCCTGCCAGATAATAACCATTACTGGGGCGGGAACTCCGAACTTCGATTTCCCGCGTATTCCGGGCTGCCTGTGACATATCAATCAGCCAGCTCCAGAATTCTCGCTACCAATTGTGAAAAACTTAATCCCGTCTGACGCGCAGCCTGAGGCACCAGACTATGACTTGTCATACCCGGAGAAGTGTTCACTTCCAGTAGATAGAAATTGCCATTTCCATCATCCATGATATCAACCCTTCCCCAGCCACTGCATCCCACAATCTTGTAGGCTCTTAATGCGAGATCCGCCAACTCCTGCTCTTTTTCTGCACTTAAACCACTAGGGCAGAAATATTTAGTTTCGTTTGAGATATATTTCGCATCATAGTCATAAAATACTTCCGGTGCCTGAATACGAATGGAGGGAAGAACTTCATCACCAAGAAATGCCACTGTATATTCCGGGCCGAACATCCATTTCTCAACCAAGATAATTTGGTCATATTGGAGTGCCAGCTCCAGTGCTCCACGCAACTCGGAGTAGTCGTTCACTTTGGTCATGCCAACACTGGAACCTTCCAGATTTGGTTTAACCATTAATGGCAGCCCTAATTCTTGAACATATTCTTTGATTTGAAAATCATTAAGTTGTTCAAATTGATGAGAATTAATCACAACATAGGGAGAAACAGGCAGTTTTGCCCCTTGCCATAACTGCTTTGTGCGCAATTTATCCATTGATAAAGCGGATGCCATTACGCCGCTGCCGGTATAAGGGAGCTGCAAAAATTCCAGTACACCCTGTACTGTACCATCTTCACCACCGCGTCCATGCAGGGCGATAAAGACTTTGCTGAACCCTTCTTCCTTGAGTTTAGTCACATCAAAGTATTTTGTATCGACTGAATGTGCATTAATACCTGCTTCCTTCAACCCAGCTACAACAGCCTGCCCGGATTGCAGTGAAACTTCACGTTCAGCAGAAGTTCCTCCCAACAAGACAGCGACCTTATCAGCCATGATGCTCCCCTTCATTAAAAGACGGCTGTAATTTTGTTTCAGCCAGATTGCGCGCTATTTTACCGATATTACCGGCACCCTGTACTAATACTAAGTCGTTGTTTTCCATTATTTGTGACAGCATGACCGAAATTTGCTCCGGTTCTGACACCAGTATCGGGTCTAACTTCCCTCGACTGCGAATAGTACGACATAAGGAACGGCTGTCCGCACCCGGTATCGGAGTTTCCCCGGCAGAATAAACATCCAGCATTAACAGAACATCCACCTGATTCAATACATTGGCAAAGTCATCGTACAAATCACGCGTTCTGGTATAACGGTGAGGCTGGAATACCATAACGATACGTTTATCCGGCCAGCCAGCTCGCGCAGCCTTAACTGTCGCATCAACTTCAGTCGGATGATGACCATAATCATCAACCAACATGACACTGCCTTCTTTGTTATTAATATTCCTGAGAGAAAAATCCCCCAGAAAGTCAAAGCGGCGTCCGGTTCCCTGAAATTCAGCCAGCGATGCCAGAATCGCGGCATCATCAATGCCTTCTTCAGTCGCGACAGCCACCGCGGCTGTTGCATTCAGTGCGTTATGTTTTCCCGGCGCATTCAGGACAACATGAAGTTCAGGTAAATCTTCACGGCTGATGGTAAAGAAACCCTGTGCCCCCTTCTGTTCATAATGGGTAATGCGAACGTCAGCCTCTTTGCTGAAGCCATAAGTCGTCACATAACGACCGATACGCGGAATTAACTCCTTCACAACCGGATCATCGATACACATCACAGCCCGACCATAAAATGGCAAATTATACAGGAAGTTGACGAAAGTCTGCTTCAGGTTTTCAAAGTCTCCCTGATAGGTATCCATATGATCGGGTTCAATATTGGTTACCACTGCCATCATGGGCTGCAAATGCAGGAAAGATGCATCGCTTTCATCCGCTTCAGCGATCAGATAACGGCTGGTACCAAGACGAGCATGCGTACCCGCAGCTTTGACCAGTCCGCCATTAACAAAGGTAGGATCAAGACCAGCCTGAGCATAGATACCTGCAATCATTGCTGTCGTCGTCGTTTTGCCATGTGTTCCCGCAACAGCGATACCATGCCGGTAGCGCATCAGCTCTGCCAGCATCTCTGCACGACGGATAACCGGAATACGGGCTTCACGGGCCGCAATAATTTCTGGGTTATCGGCAGGAATTGCTGTTGATGCAACGACCACACTGGCATTGCGTACATTCTCCGCGCGGTGATTAAAATAAATAGTTGCTCCCAGTTCAATCAGTTGCTGCGTAACAGGATTGGGAGCGAGATCAGAACCACTTATCTGATAACCTTCATTGGCCAACACCTCGGCGATACCACCCATGCCAGCACCACCAATGCCAACAAAGTGGATATGCCTGACTTTTCTCATCTCAGGCACTGAAGCTCTTAATTTCGCCAACTGTTGTATATTCACGTTTTAATCTTCACTAGTTATGTTTACTTCTCCGCTCTGCCGGTATCTAAAAACCCACAGAACGGCCTGAATGCTATTTTTTAGCGGCGTCAGTCAATGCCGCAGCTACTCGTTCAGTTGCATCGATAATGGCAACAGAATGAGCTTTTTCTGCCATTTCCTGCAATTGCGGACGCTTCCACTGTTTCAGCAATTCCACGACGGCATCCGCCGTAAATTGAGGCTGTTCAAGTATTTTTGCTGCTCCTGCTTGTTCCAGCGGCAACGCATTCCAGTATTGCTGGCGATCTTTATGCTGAAACGGTATAAAAATCGCAGGTAAACCTGCCGCTGAAATTTCACTGACGGTCAACGCACCGGAACGGCAAATGACGATATCAGCCCACGCGTAAGCCTGCGCCATATCATCAATAAACTCAGTCACTCTGAAATCAGCGACAGCTAAGTCGGTATATTTTTTCTGTGTTTCTGCCTGTGCACCTTTGCCCGCCTGATGCCATACAGAGATACTGTCTCCCAGACGGGAAGCGGCTTCTGGCATTGTCTGGTTCAGAATTCTTGCACCCTGACTGCCACCAACAATAAGAACGCGCACAGGCCCTTGTCTGTCTGCGAGGCGCTGTGCTGGTGCAGGTAATGCCAATACATCTTTACGAACCGGATTACCAACCACCGGAGCATCAGGAAATGCCCCCGGAAAAGCCTGCAAAACTGTTTTTGCAATTTTAGCCAGCCAGCGGTTAGTTAATCCTGCAATACCGTTCTGCTCATGGAGAACAACCGGAACACCACACAACCATGCAGCAATACCGCCCGGCCCTGAAACGTATCCACCCATTCCCAGCACTACATCCGGCTGATAACGTCGGATAATCGCTTTTGCCTGCCGGATTGCCTTAAAAATTCTGATAGGTGCAGCAAGTAACGCTTTTATCCCTTTGCCCCGCAACCCTGAAATCTGAATAAACTCGATCTCTATGCCATGTTTCGGAACTAAATCAGCCTCCATGCGATCAGCTGTTCCCAACCAGCGAATCTCCCAGCCCTGTTCTTTCAAATAATGGGCAACCGCCAGCCCCGGAAACACATGGCCTCCGGTTCCGCCCGCCATTACCATCAACCGCCGGTTTTTGCCACTCATTTAGGGCTCCTTACGAACGCCTGCGCTTTTGCCAGACGCACTTCATAATCAATTCGCAATAATAAAACGATGGCCGTTGACATCACGATCAGGCTCGAGCCACCATAACTGACAAGAGGCAATGTCAGCCCTTTTGTCGGTAACATCCCTGAAGCTGCACCCACATTGATGAATGCCTGAAAGCTGAACCAGAGACCAATGGCACAGGCCAGAAAACCTGCAAATCGCTGATCTAGCTGCAACGCGCGGCGGCCAATCATCATTGCGCGGAAAGCGACGAAGAATACCATTGCCAACACCAAAACCACACCTAAATAACCTAATTCTTCCCCTAAAATGGAGAAAATAAAGTCAGTGTGTGCTTCCGGCAGATATTCCAGTTTCTGAACTGAATTCCCAAGCCCTTGCCCGAAAAAGTCTCCGCGACCAAATGCCATCAGGGATTGTGTAAGCTGATAGCCACTACCGAAAGGATCATCCCACGGATTCAGGAAAGAAGTTACCCTGCGCACACGGTATGGCTCGGCAATAATCAGCACGATAACCGCAAAGATCCCGCAGCCAATGATGGCAAGAAACTGCCACAGTTTTGCCCCCGCCAAAAATAACAGAGCCAGAGTTGTTACAAACAGTACAACCACGGTTCCCAAATCGGGTTGGGCCAGCAGCAGGACAGCCAGCGCAATCATGACGCCCATCGGCTTACAGAACCCCCAGAAGTTGTTTCTCACCTCTTCGACTTTTCTCACCAGATAGCTGGAGAGGTAACAAAAGAGTGACAACTTCGACAATTCCGCCGGCTGAATACGTAAAGGGCCAATGGCTACCCAACGAGATGCACCATTCACCGAGCTACCCACAAACAGCACGACAACCAGCATCATGATCGTCATTAATAACATAACAATGCTGTAACGCTGCCAGAACGCCATCGGAATACGCAACGTAATCAGCGACAGGCCGAATGACAGCCCCAGATAAGTTGCATCGCGATTCGAGAAGATAAATGGATCCTGAGCAAGACGCTGACCGACCGGCATTGAAGCCGATGTCACCATCACAAAACCAATCGCCGCTAACCCAAGTACCATCCAGACCAGGGTACGATCATACATGACGATATCTGTGGGATCTGTCTCCACATTACCTGCCAGCCAATTTTTAAATTTACCGAGGCCCGGAATGATCATTAACCCAACTCCTCCGCCAAACGGGAGAACTCATAACCCCGCTGTTCAAAACCACTAAACTGATCAAAGCTCGCACAGGCCGGTGACAATAAGACCATGTCTCCGCTAACCAATTTGGGGGTAATTTCCCTCATGGCCTGTTCCATCGTCTCCGTCAGTGTGGAAATTTCCGGACGCAGCTGCGCCAGTTGATTTCCGTCACGACCAAAACAATAAAGACGAATGTTATTTCCGGATAAATAAGGCCGAAGAGGGGTGAAATCAGCCTCTTTCCCGTCGCCACCGACTAACAGGTAAAGCGTGCCCTCCAGCATCAGGCCACTCAATGCTGCCTGAGTGCTGCCGACATTTGTTGCTTTGGAATCGTTGACCCAGCGAATACCGTTTCTCATATGAACTATCTGAAAACGGTGAGCCAGCCCCTGATAAGTACGCAGTGCCCGCAGACTTGCTTCACGGGGGATATTAACCGCATCGGCCAGAGCCAGCGCAGCAAGCCCGTTAGTGTAGTTATGCTGACCTGTCAGACACATCTCACGTGTAGACAGGACGGGCTGTTGATCGGCAACTAATTGTTGCTGTTCACTGTCAAGCCGGTAATCACCACTTCCTATACCAAAACTGATACAACGGCTGTCTTTACCTGCTACCGGCCGGGTCAAATCATCCTGCTCATTCACCACACACACTTTGGCCTGATCATAGATGCGCAGCTTGGCTGCGCGATATTGAGCCAGCCCTTCAGGGTAGCGAACCATATGGTCTTCCGTGACATTCAGCACGGTCGCAGCAGCTGCCCGCAGGCTGTAAGTTGTCTCAAGCTGAAAACTGGAAAGTTCCAAAACATAAAGCTGGCAAGGTTGCTTCAGTAACTCCAGAGCCGGAACACCGATATTCCCTCCAACTCCAACCTGCCATCCGGCGGCTTTCGCCATTTCACCTACCAGAGTGGTTACTGTACTTTTACCATTTGAACCCGTAATCGCCACAATCGGCGCTGTTGCCTCACGGCAGAACAGTTCGATATCTCCGACTATTTCAATACCAGCATCAGCCGCGGCCTGTAGTTCAGGTGTTGCCAGCGCAATACCCGGGCTGGCGACAATTAAATCAGCTTCCATCAGCCATTGTTTGTTGAAGCTGCCGGTGTGACATTCAACATTATCAGGCAGCTTGTCACGTCCCGGCGGTACAATACGGGTATCCATCACACGAGGAATCACGCCACGCGCCATGAAAAAGTCAACGCAGGAAAGGCCGGTCAATCCCAGCCCAACAATAACGACTTTTTTACCTTCGTATTTTGTCATGATCCGTTCAGTCATGATTAACGTACCTTCAGTGTTGCCAGACCAATCAGTACCAGCATCAGGGAAATAATCCAGAAACGTACAATAACGCGTGGCTCCGGCCAGCCTTTCAGCTCATAGTGATGATGAATAGGAGCCATACGGAAAATACGCTGCCCGCGTAATTTGAACGAGCCGACCTGCAAAATAACGGACAGTGTTTCCACAACAAACACCCCGCCCATAATGACCAGCAGAAATTCCTGACGCAGTAACACCGCAATGGTTCCCAGCGCTCCGCCCAGAGCCAGTGAGCCAACATCACCCATGAAAACCTGTGCCGGATAGGTGTTAAACCACAGGAAACCCAGCCCAGCTCCGACTATTGCGGTGCAGACAATCACTAATTCACCGGCATGGCTCAGGTAAGGGATATGCAGATAATTGGCAAAATTGACGTTACCTGTTGCCCATGCCACTAATGCAAAACCGGCAGCCACCAGCACGGTTGGCATAATTGCCAGACCATCCAGCCCATCGGTCAGGTTAACGGCATTACTGGTTCCGACAATCACGAAGTAAGTCAGCAAGATGTACAGCAGGCCAAGCTGCGGCATCACATCTTTGAAAAACGGCACAACCAATTGTGTTGCCGGCGTGTCCTTACCAATACTGTACATCGCAAATGCCACACCAAGAGCCAGTACGGACTGCCAGAAATATTTCCAGCGGGCAATCAGCCCCTTAGTGTCTTTACGGACAACCTTCCGGTAGTCATCAACGAACCCGACGATGCCGTAACCCAGCAGTACAGCCAGTACACACCAGACATAAGGGTTATCCAGACGCGCCCATAGCAGGACAGAAATAGTAATCGAAAACAGGATCAGCAACCCGCCCATCGTCGGTGTTCCGCGCTTGCTGAAATGGGATTCCGGCCCATCGTTACGTACAACCTGACCGATCTGTAACTTTTGCAGATAGGCAATCAGAGTTGGCCCCATCCACAATGCAATAGACAACGCAGTCAGCAAGCCGACAATCGCTCTGAACGTCAGATAGGAAAAGACGTTAAATCCTGTATGATACTTAACCAGATACTCAGCCAGCCAAACTAACATTGGAAGTTCTCCTTCAGTGAGTCCACTACCTCTTCCATTTTGGCGCTGCGTGAACCTTTAATTAATACAGAAATCGTTTCGTGTTGCTTCAATACCGGAAGCAGTGCTGCAACTAACTCGGCCTTGCTGGAAAAATGCTGACCACGACCACTCGCATCACTAATATGAGCACTTAAAGGCCCGACGCTAAGCAGTTGTTCAATGTCTGTCGATGCAACAGCTTCACCAACCTGACGGTGGCACTCAATCGCCTGCTCACCCAATTCCCCCATATCGCTGACAACCATCACGCGATAGCCGGGCATCCGGGCTAATACCTGTGCGGCAGCAATCATAGAGCCGGGATTGGCGTTATAAGTGTCATCCAGAACCACTTTTCCTGCGGCCAGAGAAACCGGGAATAACCGCCCCGGCACGGCTTTCAGACCTAATAAACCAGTACGGATATCATCAAGAGATGCTCCGACGGAAATCGCCAGCGCACTGGCGGCTAACACATTGGCTATATTGTGTTTTCCGGGCAGCGGCAACGCGATTTCACAACTGCCGATTGGTGTATGCAGGCAGAAACGCGTTTCCAGCGGCTGCTCCTGAATATCTGTCACATAAAAATCGGCGTCTGCCGCAGGTGAAATGGAAAAACGCCATACCGTCTGCTGATCACTGATGCTCTGCTGCCAGTTATGCCAGTCATTGCTGTCCAGATTGATAATTGCGGTGCCTGTGGACGAAAGCCCTGCAAAAATTTCACCTTTTGCTTTGGCCACTCCCGCCAGTGAACCAAATCCTTCCAGATGGGCAGAAAACAGGTTATTAACCAGCGCACTTTCAGGCCGAACCATCTCAGTGGTATAAGCAATTTCACCAATATGGTTAGCACCCAGTTCAATAACCGCAAACTGGTGTTCCGGCGTAAGGCGGAACAGGGTTAACGGTACACCGATATCGTTATTAAAGTTGCCTGCGGTATAAAGCGTATTACCGCATTGACGTAAAATCGCAGCGGTCATCTCTTTCACGGAGGTTTTGCCGGAAGACCCCGTCAATGCAACAATTCGTGCATTGCTTTGCCCGCGAACCCAGCCCGCCAGTTTGCCCATCGCCAAACGGGTGTCTTCTACAACCACCTGAGGGCAATCTACTTCAAGAGGTCGCTCGACCAACAAAACAGCGGCGCCTTGCTTCGCTACATCAGCCGCGAAGTTATGGGCATCAAAGTTTTCCCCTTTTAAAGCAATGAACAGATCACCACCTGTGATTTTGCGGCTGTCAGTTGTCACCGCCTCAATGCGGATAATGGCCGCCTGCTGCCCGGAAACGTGATGTAACGTTCCTTCGGTCACTTGTGCTAATTGTTGTAGAGTCAGTGGGATCATGCTGTCACCCCCAGCAGACGCGCAACAGTCAGACGATCTGAATAATCCAGACGGCGGTTCCCTACCAATTGATAGTCTTCATGGCCTTTACCTGCTACCAGTACAACATCGTCTTCTGCCGCCTGCATAATGGCACTGGTTACAGCTTCAACACGCCCATGAATAACCATCGCACGGCCCGGATCGATGAAACCTGTCAGAATATCCGCAACAATAGACTGAGGCTCTTCACTGCGTGGATTGTCATCAGTAACAACCACCCGATCTGCCTCTTGCTCAGCAACGCCTCCCATTAGTGGGCGTTTGCCTTTATCGCGATCGCCTCCGCAACCGAATACACACCAGAGCTGCCCCTTACAGTGCAGCCTTGCCGCTGCCAGTGCTTTTTCCAGTGCATCCGGTGTGTGAGCATAATCGACGACTACCGTCGGACGGCCTGAGGCTGAAAATACTTCCATTCGCCCACAAACCGGGATCAGACAAGATACAGTTGCCAGCAGTTTTTCTAACGGATATTCCAGTGATAATAGCGTTGCAAGAGCTAATAACAGGTTGCTGACATTAAAGGCTCCCATCAGAGGACTTTCGAGAGTTCCCCTTCCCCAGCTGGATGTGAAGGTAATAGACGCGCCTTTATCGTGGTAATGAATGTCCGTTGCCGATAACCACCGCCCCTGCCAGTTTTCCGGCAGACGATTTTCCATCGTGACGGCGACAGTTTCAGATAACACTGCATCAGGTAAGCGGAATAGCCATTTCAGACCAATGTCATCATCAGCATTGATAATTTTTTGTTTAACGTTATGCGTGCTGAACAGCAGCCATTTAGCTTCTTCGTAGCTTTCCATATCACCATGATAATCAAGGTGATCACGGCTTAAATTAGTAAAAACAGCGGCCTGATACGGTAACGATGCTACACGGCTTTGTATTAGGCCATGTGATGAAACTTCCATTGCCGCAAACGTTGCTTTCTGATTGACGAGTTGCTGTAAATCAAGCTGAATGTCAACGGCTGAACCTGTCGTGTTTTCAGTAGGAACAGTCATGCCCAGCAGACCATTTCCCACCGTTCCCATCACGGCACTGGTTTCTCCCAGCCCCTGACTCCACTGTGCCAACAATTGTGTTGTTGTTGTTTTACCGTTGGTTCCTGTGACGCCAACCAGCTTTAATTTGTTACCCGGGTGCTGATAAAATTCACCTGCCAATTTCGACAGTTTATTATTTAAATCATCAAGATAGATAACCGGAACACCATGCATTTCCTGAATAGTGCCGTTATCCGCTTTTCCCTCCGCTTCAGCGATCACCGCAGCGACCCCCTGAGCGATGGCTTGAGGAATGTATTTTCGACCATCTGTCTGATGCCCTTTAACCGCAACAAACAGATCTCCGGCAGCCGCTTTGCGGCTGTCCAATGTCATTTCTCGTAGCGGAAGCTCAGGGGCATTAATCCCCCAGAGAGCCAACAAATCGCGTAAATTACGATCTTCCACTTTTATCCTCTTTTTATTTATTCATCACAGATTAGTTATTAATTAGTTATCAACTACAAACTCTTTTTTATCGTCCACAGGCAAGGCATCAGGCTCAACATTCATCGTACGGAGAACACCACTCATGATGGCACCGAAGATAGGCGCTGAAACTGCACCGCCATAATATTTTCCTGCCTGTGGATCATCGATAATCACAACCAGTGCAAAACGTGGATTACTCGCAGGTGCAACACCTGCGGTATAGGAAATATATTTATTTACATATTTACCGTCCGGCCCGACTTTTTTAGCCGTACCGGTTTTAATCGCAATACGATAGCCTTTTATCGCCGCACGTACCCCACCACCACCGGGCAATGCCACACTTTCCATCATGTGTACCACTGTGCGCATAATATGTTCAGGAAATACCCGGGTTCCCGGAACGGGGGGATCAACTTTGGTAATCGATAATGGGCGATAAACCCCCAGACTACCTATCGTTGCATAGACTCGCGCTAACTGTAACGGTGTTACCATCAGCCCGTAGCCGAAGGAGAAGGTGGCCCTCTCAAGATCTGACCACCTTTGTCTATTTTTTGGAAATACGCCACTCTTTTCTCCGACCAACCCCAAATCGGTCGGTTTTCCCATCCCAAAGCGGTAATACACATCTACCAGCTCTGAGGCAGGCATCGCTAACGCCAGTTTAGAAACACCAACGTTACTCGACTTCTGTAAGATCCCCGTGATGGTTAATTCAGAGCGAGGGGCAACGTCTTTAATTTCATGGCCTCTCGAACCATACATCAACCGGTAGGGTCTGGTATCCAATACGGTATTTTCTTTGACAATCCCATTATTCAGCGCGCTCATCACAACCAGCGGTTTTATCGTGGAGCCGGGTTCAAACATGTCAGTGATAGCCCGGTTGCGCATCGCATCTTTGGGAGTGCCAGCCAGATTATTCGGGTTATAGGACGGGCTGTTTGCCATTGCCAGAACTTCGCCGGTATTGACATCGACTAATACGGCTGTACCGGATTCAGCCTTGTTAAGTACGACGGCTTTGGTTAATTCCCGATAGACCAATGTCTGTAGACGCTCATCAATACTGAGCGCCAAGTCATGGGCAGCCCTGCTGTCCACAGATGAGATATCCTCAATAACCCGACCGTTACGATCCTTACGGACAGTCCGGCTACCCGGTTTACCTGTTAGCCAGCTATCAAAACTCTTTTCCACCCCTTCAATGCCATTACCATCAATATTGGTCACACCGATAATGTGTGCCGTCACCTGACCGGCCGGATAATAACGGCGGGATTCCTGACGCAGATAGATACCCGGGAGTTTCAGTTTTCCGACATAATCGCCAATTGAGGTATTAACCTGACGGGCAAGATAGACGAATCGACCTTTGGGATATTCATTAATTTTACTGGTGAGTTGGTCTAGGGGAATGGAGAGTGCATCAGCCAGTGCCTGCCAACGGGTATCATCCGTAATCCCACCTTTTTCAAAGACTTCTTTCGGATCCGCCCAGACGGCATCTACCGGTACGCTGACAGCCAGCGGACGCCCATTGCGGTCGTTAATCATGCCACGAGAGGTAGGAATGGACTGGACACGCAAAGAGCGGGAATCCCCCTCTTTCACCAAACGGTCAGGGTTGATAATCTGCAAATAAGCCACTCGAATCAAAAGCCCGATTAAAGCAAGCGAAATGCCCCCGCAGAGCAAGACAAAACGCCACTTAACAAAACTGGCTTTATCTTCTTGTTTTTTCAACTTTAAAGAGCGTGCAGCTTTCATCGCCTACCTTTTAGTTGTCAACTGGACTTTATTGAGTGATCACAATATTTTCTTGTGCTGGATCGACATGTTGCATGTGAAATTTTTCAGTCGCTATAGATTCGATCCGACTGTGGTCACCCAATGCATTTTCTTCAAGGAGCAAGTTACGCCATTCAATATCCTGAGCATCAATCTGAATTGCCTGACGTTCTTTCTCCGCAGTCAATAAGCGGGTCTGATGGGTGACCGTCACTACACTGATGGCTGAAACCACAACAGCCACCAGTAAAATCAGTGGAATTTTGGCATTACGGAACAAATCCCTGCCAATAACCCCCACTAATCCATGACGTTCACCTGCCACTATTCACCTGCCTTCTCATCACCCGCCTTTTCAGCAAATCGCAATACCGAACTTCTTGCTCTCGGATTAGTTGCCACTTCATCCTCTGAGGGTTTTAACCTGCCAATTGATTTCAGACTACGTCCTCCCAATGCCCTCAATTGTACTTCGGTAAGCGGCAGACCTGCCGGCACCTTAGGCCCCTGACTATGTTGCTGGATAAAGCGTTTCACTATGCGATCTTCCAACGAATGGAAACTGATGACTGATAATCGCCCTTGTGGTGCTAAAACTTGCAATGCACCGTCCAATGCACGTTCTATTTCTTCCAGTTCACTGTTAATGTAGATTCTGATAGCCTGAAAACTGCGCGTCGCAGGATGCTTATGTTTCTCCTTAATTGGACTTGCCTTCGCAATTAACTCTGCCAATTCTCTGGTTCGCGTAATCGGTTCTTCCTGATTGCGAGCAACAATGGCCCTTGCAATACGTTTGGCAAAACGTTCTTCACCAAACGTTTTCAGTACCCACGCGATATCATCTGCTTCAGCCTTCATCAGCCACTCTGCGGCTGATTGCCCCCGGGTTGTATCCATCCGCATATCCAGTGGCCCGTCACGCATAAATGAGAAACCACGTTCAGGATCATCCAGTTGCGGTGAAGACACCCCTAAATCCAACAGTACACCATCAATCTTTCCAGCCAGACCTGCATCTTTTACATAGGTCGCCAAATCTGAAAATGGCCCATGTGTAATGGAAAAACGCGGGTCAGTAATCGCCTTTGATGCTTCAATGGCCTGCGGGTCGCGATCAATTGCCATCAAACGACCATTCGGCCCTAATTTTGATAAAATCAGGCGAGAGTGCCCCCCTCGCCCGAATGTTCCATCAATATAAATTCCATCTTCCCGGATATTCAGTCCATTGACAGCTTCATCCAGTAATACACTGGTATGCTTGAAATGACTATTTGCCATGTTTATAGTGATAAATCCTGTAGCCTTGCTGATAAAGGTTCTTGTGTAGATTGTTCAGCAGCGATGTCACTTTGTACTTGCTGATACCAGACCTGCTCATCCCACAATTCAAATTTATTAAATTGCCCAACCAGCATGACCTCTTTTGTTAGCCCTGCATGCTGACGCAATGTATGGGCTAACAAAAGACGTCCTGCACTGTCCATTTGGCATTCACTGGCGTGTCCTAATAACAAACGTTGAACACGACGTTCGGCTGGGTTCATGCTGGATAAGCGAGATAATTTTTCTTCGATGATTTCCCATTCGGGTAATGTATAAAGCAACAGACACGGCTGGTGAAGATCAATAGTACAAACCATTTGACCTTTTGATTCCGTATTCAGCGTTTCCCTATATCGGGCAGGTACAGTAAGTCGCCCTTTAGTATCGAGATTAACCAGCGTTGCTCCACGAAACATACTCAGGTTACCCCTTGATGGCCGAAATCTCCACATTATCCCACAAATCACCACAATTAAGAGTTTACGGATGGTATGAAAACCTTGTCAAGCCAGAGCCAGTGTGCTTTAGCTAGATTTACAGAAAGATTTAAGAGAGAAAAAGAAGGATTCTTTAGAATTGGCAAGATTATTATCAGCTAACACCATGATAAAACTAAGTTATTTATAGATGACACAAAGACTAACCTGAAAAATTTTTTTTAGGACAAATAATTATCACTTAAATTAATTTATGCAATCCATATCTCATTATTGCACAATTGTTAATCAATCGTAATCTATCAATTATAAAAATATACTCAGATCAAAATAGTATAAAAAGTAATAATAAGCTGAAATAAAGTAGAACAAAAAAACCTGCAATTACTTGAATATAAAGTATATAACCAAATATCTCACATAAAAGAAATAACTTATCTTTATAATATATTTCTTAAGCGAAGATATCGTTCTTTTCACCTTCGATAGCCTATTTGCCATTTTTTCACTCATAGATTTTCGTTCAGAAAAATTTTAGTCGGAATAGTCTCAAAATTAAATCAACGAATCTATTTGAATGATTTTTGGAGCATCATATTGCACCCCCATCTAAAATGAGGGCACACCAATCAGTCTTTACGACTCAGACTTCCCCGACGGCATAAGTGACGACGCATACGGGTTATTCCGGGTTCCGGCCTCTGTTTTTCATCAAGGCTAGCTAATACCAGTGACAAAGCCTGTTCAGCAACATCGCGATGGCGCTGTGCTACCGATAATACCGGGCACTCAAGAAAATCAAGCAACTCATGATCACCAAATGTTGCAATGACTAACTGTTCTGGCAACCGTCCGCTGCGTTTCAGGATGGTATCCATCACTCCCTGAAGCAAGGCAAATGACGTCGTGTAAAGTACCTGAGGCAAAGGATTTTTTTCCAGCCATGAAGCAAAAACGTCAGCCGCTGCTTCACGTTCATAGCTGTTCGCATAGAGATAACTCACCTGACGCGGATCATTTTCCCATGCTTCGCGGAACCCTTGTTCACGTAAAAAACTGACGGATAATTCAGGCAATGCGCCCAAATAAAGCACGGATTCTGAAGGAAACTGGCGTAATTCCTGTGCCAGCATTTTCGCATCTTCAAGATCGTCCCCGACAACACTGACAAAATGCTCGCTGTCCAATGCACGATCCAGCGCGATAATAGGCAAGGAGCGATTCGCCCAGCGCTGGTAAAATGGATGCTCAGGAGGCAAAGCAGTAGAAACAATAATTGCATCAACTTGCCGTTGCAAAAGATGCTCAACACAACGCATTTCGTTATCTGGCTGGTCTTCTGAGCAGGCTATCAATAACTGATACCCGCGCTGCCGGGCCTGACGTTCAAGGTAGTTAGCAATACGGGTATAGCTCGTATTCTCCAAATCCGGTATCACTAAACCAATGGAACGGGTACGTCCTGCCCGTAGACCGGCAGCAACAGCATTAGGGTGGTAGTTATGTTCTCTGACTACCGCCATCACTTTTTCTACTGTTTTATCGCTGACCCGATACTGTTTAGCTTTACCATTGATAACATAACTGGCCGTAGTACGTGAAACACCTGCTAAGCGGGCGATCTCATCCAGTTTCACATTAACCCCTCAGTAATATGATAGAAAAAGCCCCACGTTACAGTAGGGCCCAGTAAATATCTGTATATTAACCCGCAGATTGCGAATTTTCATCGCATAATTTTTTCTCCGCGCGCAACACCTACAATGCCTGATCGGGCCACTTCCACGATCTCTGCAACTTCCCGCACCGCATCAAGAAAGGCATCCAGTTTTTCGCTCGTGCCCACCAACTGAACAGTGTACAGTGACGAAGTCACATCAACGATCTGCCCACGAAAAATATCGGTGCTGCGTTTAATTTCTTCGCGCCCGTATCCACTGGCCTGCAATTTTACCAGCATGATTTCACGCTCAACGTGAGCACCGGCCGTTAACTCATTAACCCGCAAAACATCCACTAGCTTATGTAGCTGTTTTTCTATCTGCTCCAATACCTTCGCATCACCTTTAGTCTGAATGGTCATGCGTGACAGTGTCGGGTCTTCCGTTGGTGCCACCGTCAGACTTTCAATATTATAACCCCGTTGGGAAAACAGACCCACTACGCGAGACAATGCTCCCGATTCGTTTTCAAGTAATACAGACAAAATCCGGCGCATGATCAGGTCCTCTCTGTTTTGCTTAACCACATCTCATCCATTGCTCCTCCACGGATCTGCATTGGATAAACGTGTTCTGTTTCATCAACGGTAACATCAACAAAAACCAGACGCTGGTTTTCTGTCACTTCACGCAAAGCCTGAGCCAGTTTGCTTTCCAGCTCATCATAACTCTGGATGGAAACACCAATATGTCCGTAAGCTTCTGCCAGCCTGACAAAATCGGGCAATGACTCCATGTAGGACTGAGAATGGCGACCCGCGTAAATGATATCCTGTATCTGTTTCACCATGCCCAAAAAACGGTTGTTTAAGTTAAGCACCAGAACCGGTAAGCCATACTGTAATGCCGTAGATAGTTCCTGAATATTCATCTGAATACTGCCATCGCCGGTCACACATATGACCGTTGCTTCCGGGTTTGCCAGCTTAACGCCCAGAGCCGCAGGCAGACCAAAACCCATCGTTCCCAGACCACCAGAATTAATCCAACGCCTTGGCTTATCAAATGGATAATGCAGTGCGGCAAACATCTGATGCTGACCAACATCGGATGCAATATACGCATCCCCCTTGGTCAAGCGATACAGCGCTTCAATCACTGCCTGTGGTTTTATTTTCGGGCTGGCGCGATCATAATCAAGGCACTTGCGATTACGCCACTGTTCAACGGATAGCCACCAGTCTTTTATTGCATCAGGATCCTGAGAGCTTTCCGTTGCGTCCAACAGCTCCACCATCTGACCGAGTACCTGTTTCGCATCGCCAACAATCGGAATATCAGCCGTCACCGTTTTAGAAATGGATGTTGGATCAATATCAATATGTAACACCGTCGCTTGCGGGCAGTATTTTGCTAAATTATTGGTCGTGCGATCATCAAAACGCACCCCTACAGCAAGAATAATGTCGGCATTGTGCATCGCTTTATTAGCTTCAAACGTGCCATGCATCCCCAGCATGCCCAGACTCTGCTGATGAGTAGCAGGAAAAGCACCGAGTCCCATCAATGAGCTTGTCACAGGAAGACGAAGGGATTCCGCCAGTTTCAGCAATTCCGCTGAACAGTCCGAATTAATCGCACCGCCTCCTACATAAAGCACCGGTTTTTTCGCTTCCTGTAACGCTTTCAGTGCTCGCTTAATCTGTCCCTTATGCCCCTGAATCGTTGGATTGTAGGAGCGCATATTGATTTTTTCTGGATAAATATAGGGAAATTTCAGCGCTGGATTAACGGTATCTTTAGGGAAATCAATAACAACAGGTCCCGGACGGCCACTTGCAGCTAAATAAAAGGCTTTTTTGATTATATTTGGAATATCTTCCGCTTTCTTCACCAGAAAGCTATGTTTGACGATAGGGCGGGAGATCCCCACCATATCACATTCCTGAAAAGCATCGTTACCGATCAAAGAACTGGCCACCTGACCAGACAACACCACCATCGGGATAGAATCCATATACGCCGTTGCAATTCCGGTTATGGCGTTGGTTGCTCCCGGCCCTGAAGTGACCAGAACAACCCCCGTTTGCCCCGTTGAACGCGTATAACCATCCGCCATATGAACAGCACCCTGTTCGTGACGGACCAGAATATGTTCTATTCCGCCAATCGTATGCAAGGCATCATAAATATCCAGGACAGCCCCTCCCGGATAACCGAATACATGCTCAACGCCCTGATCGATTAACGATCTGACGACCATTTCGGCTCCTGACAACATCTCCATTGAGTTTGCCTCCAGGCTCTGTTTGCAAGTTAATGTCAGGACTTCATAAGGTCATCATAAGAGTGACCTTATTTATCCCATTCTATTTATTCGCAGTGTTTATTAGATTAGCATTCGTAATGACACGCATTTCATTAATACACTAAGCCATTAACATAACGTCAGATCTCAAGGTTATCAAACAACAATTCACATATTGAAAACATTTTTTTAATGAAATGATTTCGTTGTTCTCAGCTAAACCAAAGCAGAAGTGTCATTATCCAGAGCTGACTCAATCCCGATACATGGATTCAATTTCACTCTGATAACGTTGAGAAATTATCTTACGCCGCAATTTCAGCGTCGGAGTCAGTTCGCCTTTTTCCATCGAAAAGGCTTCTGGCAACAGTGTAAAGCGTTTTACCTGATGGAATTTGGCGATATTTTTCTGCAATTCTTTCAGGCGTTGTTCAAATAATCCGATAACCTGATGATTACGCAGCAATTCCAGACGACTCTGGTAATGAAGATTTATCGATTTTGCGTAATCCTCCAGCGCTTCATAGCTGGGCACAATCAACGCTGAAACAAACTGGCGGGCATCGGCAATCACAGCAATATGCTCAATAAAACGATCTTGCCCCAGTGTTCCTTCTATTAATTGTGGAGCAATATATTTTCCCGTTGACGTTTTCATTAAATCTTTCAGGCGTTCTGTAATAAACAGATTCCCGGTTTCATCCAGCCCTCCGGCATCCCCTGTTCGCAGCCAGCCATCTTCGGTAAAGGCATGAACCGTGTCTTCCGGTCGATTGTAATACCCTTTCATTACGATTGGGCCACGTACCTGAATTTCCCCCGCTGTGCTGACACGAACATCCACTCCGGGCAATGGCGTACCAATTGAACCCAACAGATAATTTTTCTCTTCCCAGCAGGAAACCGTGGCGCAGGTTTCCGTCATTCCATAACCGTATTTGATATTGAGGCCAACTGACAGGAAGAAACGCATAATGGAGTCTTCAAGGCGTGCTCCGGCTACCGGCAGAAAACGGATCCGCCCACCTAATAGCTGGCGAAGTTTGTTCAGTACCAAACGATCAGCCAGTTTTTCTCCACATAAAGAAAACGGGCAGCTCTTTTGACCGTTTAATTGACGTGACCAACGGCGTTCACCCCGTTTGATCGCCCACTGGAAAATCATTCTGCGCCAGAATGGTGCGCGGGACACTTTCTCAAGAATTGCACTATGTATTTTTTCATACAGACGAGGAACAGAACACATCACGGTCGGACGCACATCAAGCATCGCCTCCCGAACAAAATTGGTGTCGGTCAGATAGACATTTAAGGCACCTGTATGCATGACGTAATAACTCCATGCACGCTCAAAAATATGGGATAACGGCAGAAAACTGAGGGAAATATCCTGTTCAGTCAGCGTTAAGCGCTGATCATGCAGATAAAGCTGGGCGGCGATATTCTGGTAATCCAGCATGACACCTTTTGGTTCGCCTGTTGTACCGGAGGTATAAATCAGCGTAAAAAGATCATGCAAATCCAACCCGGCAATGCGGCTATCAAGTTCAGCCTGATACTGTGGTCTGTCATCCGCAATAAATGCCGATAAATACAATGCTTGTGGACATTCTTTCAAATCGACAGATTCATCCAGAACAACCAGATGATTAAGCTGCGGGCAAAAGACTAACAATGTCAACGCGATATCGTACTGCTCCTGCCCTCCCACAAATAATATCCGTACTCCTGCATCATTGAGAATAAATGCAGCCTGATCACGGCTACTTGTCGCATAAAGCGGTACTGTGACAGCACGTAACTGCAAAATAGCCAAATCCGATAATGACCATGCCATTGAGTTATCGGCAAAAATACCGATTTTCTCCTGAATTCCCACCTCAAGTGACAGCAGGGATCTTGCAATGGATTTCGTTTTACTATCAACATCCTGCCAGCTCATTTCAAGCTGTTCTGATGCTGACCATTGGCGAAATGCAATTTTTTCAGGGTATTTGCTGACTTGCTGTTGTAATCGCGTGATCAAGTGATAGGAGTGGAGAGAATTTGTTACCACAATATATTCCTGTTCTAAATCTTTGGTTCATCACATTCAGCAAGAAAACTGCCTAATTTTCAGCTTACATGTGTTAGCTATTTCCGCGCAGTCTACCCATTCCTGATGAAAGGGGGAAGCGTATTTTTAATAAGACAGGCCTCCCTAAAAAGAGGGAGGCCTGCTACTGCAATGCGGTTAGAAATAGATTAGATAAAAGATAACGACAGGTGAATACCCCGTTTTATTACCGATCGCCAAGGCAACTCAGTAATGATTTCATCCACTGATGTCCTTTATCTCTGTTCATTGAAGCATGCCATATTAAATAACACGGACGGGAAACACTATTATTAGGCAATGATACAGTACGGATATTTAACTGCCCGGAATAGTGCTCAACCATCCATTTAGGCGCGATGGCAACCAGGTAAGTCTGAGATACGATGTTAAGAACACTATTTAAATCAGTTCCCTGATAAGAGACAGAATCTATTAATTCACTGTTTTCATAGTAAGGTTTGCTGAAAGAATCTGAATTATCTAATGCTACAATTGCATGCCGCTCATCCTGCAATTGCTGCTGACTGATACATTCACCAATTCTGGGATGACTTTGAGAAACAGCCAGAACCAGCTCGTCATCAAATAATGGGAAATGCTGAAAATCAGGATGTTCAAATTGGGTATAACTGATAACAAATTCGATTTCTTGATATTTTAATTTCTTCTCAATATTGTCGTTTATTTGTGTTTTAATCACGACATCGATATTGGGAGAATGCCTTTTTATTTCACCAACAATTTGAGCAGCTAAACGGATATCAAGTGGACTACAGATAGAAAGATTAAATGTTCTTACACTATTATCGGGATCAAACCCTGCTCCGGGTAACTCATTATGTACAATCTGAAGTGCCTGCCTAAGTGGCCCGAAAAGTTGCTTTGCCCTCGCCGTTGGCTGAATACCACGCCCATGCCGCACAAATAATTCATCATCAAACATCGTTTTTAAGCGAGCTACTGCGTTACTGACCGCCGGTTGTGACATACCTAATGCCTGAGCTGCACGTGTAATATTCTGCATTTGCATAACGGCATCAAAAACAGTCAGCAAATTGAGATCTACACTACGTAATTGAACTTCACATGGTTCTTTCTTTCCTGTGTTTACCAGGTTGCATCCAGCCATTATTTAATTTCACTCCACTATATTTATTGCGGCGATCTTATTATTAATAAATGAATATAGACTGCCTTACCATGTAAGTTTCAACATTTTAAAGAGCCACTTCAAATAATAAGATCATTTATCTCAATCAATGATAATTTAATTGAGATCCTTCCTTGTATAAAAACAATTATAT
>NZ_CAWQJR010000167.1:0-34684 GCF_963894935.1 Xenorhabdus sp. PB61.4 | reverse complement strand
ACTGCTTTCCCACACGTTGGGTATTT
The DNA here is from genome assembly GCF_963894935.1 of Xenorhabdus sp. PB61.4. NCBI lineage: Bacteria > Pseudomonadati > Pseudomonadota > Gammaproteobacteria > Enterobacterales > Morganellaceae > Xenorhabdus > Xenorhabdus sp. PB61.4. Next base: position 34,658 of record NZ_CAWQJR010000167.1, on the reverse strand, counting down.
TTGCTAATTTTAAACAAGGTAAAAGTCAACGCGACTGGCTTCAACAATCCAACGTTATAGGATGTTAAAGTCGAGCATCGCGTTACAGATTAATGGCATTAATATACTATTCAATCAATATATATCCAATGGATTTCAAGTTGCGTCGCGGCGGCAAGGGAATGAATCCCCGGGAGCATAGATAACTATGTGACCGGGGTGAGTGTGAGCAGCCAACAAAGAGGCAATTTGAAAGACGAAGGATAGAGGGAATATATAATGCCATCAATAGAAACACTCATTCCATTTATTGGAATATCAACATTTTTATGCTTCTTACCGGGGCCAGATAATATTTTAGTCTTAAATCAATCAGCCCTGAACGGACGAAAAACAGGTATATTCATTACCATTGGGTTATGTATCGGGTTAATAATACATACATCTTTAGTTTCATTAGGTATTGCTATAATAATACGGGAAAATGCTATCGCTTTTGAGATTATTAGAGGGCTTGGAGTACTTTATTTAACCTATCTGGCATGGGGAGCTTTCAATTCCAAGCCAGTTTATTTAAAGGATAACTCAGAGATTCTCTGTGATAGCAAGAAATTCATTAAAAAAGGAATGATAATGAATTTGTCAAACCCAAAAGTAATTATTTTCTTTTTGGCTTTCTTGCCACAGTTTATCAGTAACCATGAAGAAGCAATGCCTGTTTCACTACAATTATTATACTTGGGATTGATATTTGTCAGCGTGGCTTTTATTTCATTTACGATGATATCTTACTTGTCTGGTTTTTTGCATAAATTTGTGGCTAATCACTCATCAGTGCAAATTATTTTAAATAAAGTGACAAGTGTTATTTTTATTTGTTTAGCAATTAATTTATTAATGAGTCAGATTTGAACAGATATAGCTCACATGACTCATTAAATATGATTAAAAACAGGTTTATTTATGTAAACAGAAAAAACAAAATAACACATATAATTATAAAAATAGCTAAAACCGCAGTAACTCCAACAATAACATTTAAAACATAAGCAACTATAGCAGTAATTACAAAAAAAATTATAATAGCAATAATATTACCAACAATAAATTCTTTTAAAAAATCTAAAGTGAAATCCTTAAACCAGTTTTTTTCCTTATTTTTGTTACTCATACGTTAGTTTCCTTATTTATAATAATGTGTGATTATTAGATTTAGTCACTGAAACTTAAAATATCAAATGGGTATGAAATTTCCATACCCTGAAACGAGTTAAAACTCATATAAAACAGCAAGAATATTATTAAGTGCATGTAGCACCATCGGAATAATAAGAGAACGGGTATGTATCCTGACATGGCATAGGATAACAGAAAATACGAATAACACGATAAAAGTAGTGGGTGATGAATATTGCATATGCCCGGCAGAAAATAACAACGATGTCGTTATAATAGCTACCTGCTTTCCTCTTCCACCGTATCCCATTCCTGCATTTAGTAAAAAACCACGGAATATAATTTCTTCACTAATCGGAGCTGCAATACAAATAGTAATCATATGTAGGAAAACAGTAAAAGCGGGCAGATAAACAAGATTTGAAGTCCAGGATTCTTCTATGCCAAGGATACCATTTATCCAATTCAGCGCAAAAATTGCCAACACGGGTAGTGCAAGATCCGTTAAACGCAACTTACCTATCGGCATTAAGTTAAATTTTTTCTGATAACTGCGCCAACAAATTATTGAATAAGGAAACCAGATAAGAAGACTTAACACAGGTAGAGCTAACTCAGAACGATATAGCTCTACCGCATTAGGAAAGAAAATCAACAGGAAAGACAAGGCAAACCAGCCGATATAAACTGCTATGCAAATTAATGAATGGGTAACTCTGTCTGTGTATTGCATCATGCTTTAGGATAACTTCCGTTTAAATGATGATGTTATACCATGAAAATAGCTAATTTATAGTCGTAAAATCCTATTAGGATTAGGGCTAATTGTTCTAATTCAGAGGGAGCTAAAAGTGATCTAACGAAAATTAAAAACAGCCAATTTTATCTAACCCGCCAATATCCCCCTTTTTTCGCACCAACACGAATTAAATACCCACATTCCTGCAATACTTTAATATTTCGTTCTATTGTTCTAGGAGTAACGCCTAAATCATCAGCTAGTTGAGATATTGTTATAGCTGGATGATTGACAATAATAGACAGGATTTTTTTCGCAGTCGCATTCAGTTGTTGTGTATTTTCTTCCGACATTTTTACCGACATTTGTACCGACATTTCTTCCGACTCTAAGATAGTATCCTGCTGTTCTGTATCAATACTTTCCTTAAGTGCTTCAGCTAATTTTTCCAGTATAAAATCAATAAATACCGTGCAATCACTGGTCTTATCACATTCTCTAAGCACCTGATAATATGCCTGCTGCTGATAATGAATAATGGTTTCAACCGGCAACCATGCCAACTCCGAGCGCCATTCACTCAAAATCAACGTTTGCCATAAACGGCCCATGCGGCCATTACCATCAGCAAATGGATGAATAAATTCAAACTCATAATGAAAAATAGAACTGGCAATTAACGGATGGATATCAGTTTGCTTTAACCATGTAAGTAATTCGTTAATCAAACGGGATATTTGGCTGGCAGGAGGTGCCATATGGATAAGTTTATTTTCACGATAAATACCAACATCATTGCCACGTAATTGCCCCGGAAAATCAATTAATCCCATCATCAATAATCGGTGTGCGGCTAATAAATCAGATAATTGGTGACTACGCCAATCCGGTAATTTCTCATAAGCTAATATGGCATTGTGTACTTCCTGAATATCCTTTGCAGGAGCCAGTACACGTTTACCATTCATAATTGCTGTGACTTGCTCGATCGATAAACTATTATGCTCAATAGCCAATGATGCTTGTATTGTGCGAATCCGGTTTTCTTTACGTAACAAAGGAGAACTCATCTCACTTTGTACTGACCAGCGCCCCAATAATTCACCTATTTCTATAACACGATTAAGTATAGATGGAGTGATACGGTAAGGAGGTTGGTAAGCCGCCACATTGATTTCCTCTTGAATTGACCAAGTGTTAAAGTGAGGTTATCACAACATCATATTAACCTGAATTTATAGAGCTCTGCCCATGAGTGAATACCAATATTACCATTTTGAACGGCTGGATGGCGTGCTGTCGGCACAGCAAAAAGCCAGTCTGCGAATGATCTCCAGCCGTGCCGAAATCAGTTCGAGTCATTTTTCTGTTCATTATAACTATAGTGACTTAAAAGCTGATCCAGATAAACTAATGGCTCAGTATTTTGATATCGGGCTTTACTATGCGAATTGGGGCCAGGTTATTTTCTACCTAAAAGTACCGTTAGATACGATCCCTCCAGTATTTATGCACATTGATGATGGTGACTCTGTAACCTGTGAGAATGTGAATGGGTACGTACTATTCACATTTTCTGTGGATGAAAATGATTATTATATGGACGATGACGATGCAAATGATTATCTGAATCATTTGGTTGAGTTACGTTCAGAGTTACTGAGAGGAGATTACCGTCTGCTATATCTCCCCTGGCTGAAACTCGCATTTGATAACGATGAGACTCTGTCTGAACTCCCTCTGATTAATTTCGATTTTAATCAATTATCTGATGCACAATTGGCATTTGCAGAATTATTCGATATTCCTCCAGCAGCATACAAGGCTTTGGGTATGCTGCTTAAATCATCACCAGCACATCCCGCAGAGGTTAAGCAGTTGACCACAGAAGAGCAAATTAATCAGCTATCTGATGCAGATAAAGATTTGTTATTGAAATCCTTATTTGATAAAGGACAACTGACTGCACATCAAGCGCGGGCATTGGTTTGCAAACCGTCAACCAGCGATGATTATCAATATTGGCTGAATCCTTCCTCACTTCATACTTATTGGCAGGCTGCGAATGAGGAAATGGAACGGGAACGCTTGCTGGCTGAAGAAAGAAAGCGCGAACAAGAGCGGCTTGCAACATTAAAACGACTCAATGCGGTCTTTGCCGCAAAAGAAATTCACTGGAAAAATGCGAAGACATACAGTGAACAAGGCCATGCCAGTGCTTACGATAAAGCGGCCAGAGAAATAAAAGATCTGTACGCGGCTTATCAGATTAATAATGCATTAGCCGAATTTGTGACAATTTATCAGGTATTTGCCAAGGGTATAGAAAGAAGAAGAACATTAGTTCAACGACTGGAATTACTCAATCAGGAAATTAATAAGTATCAGGGTAGTATGTAATTTAATCCCCCGTCCTTTTATGGCTGTTTTGGGCGGGGAATACAGTGAGCAGGATAATTTCCTACTTTAGCTGAGAATATAAATCCGCAATGGAACGAACCACTGCGGCAGTCGTCTGGCAATCCACCACAGCTGTATGCGCCTTTCCCTTCACCGACACTCCCGCAGCACGTGCTGCATTGGCCAGTGAAATAGTACCATATCGGTTTGTTGCGCCATAAAACTGAGCAGCTAATTCCATTGCACACTGAGACTGCAACTGCTTTATCCAACGCGTATCCATCGCAAATGCCTTCGCAGTCTGAGCTATAAGCCTGAGATCAAACTTTTCATTAAAAATAATCAAAGGACGGCTGGTCAAAAGCGGGATAAGTTCATCAGCAATCTGCGGCCATTGAGGTTCATTATTCAAAGCACTCAGGGTTATACCGTGAACAGCTTGAGCTTCAGGATCAATCAGTACAGAAGGGCGGAGATAGCGCTGAAAAATCACCTTCCCATCGATATCTGTAACGGCTATCTCAATGACCTGTGCCTGTTTATCTAAACCTGTGGTTTCGGTATCCAGAATATATGCACGTTCCGTGATCCATTGATGGGCCTGTGTAATAATTCTTTCTCGGAACATCTTTTTTTCCTTAATAATTTTAAGGATAGTTGCTTTATCGGGATACTTTTCTGGATCGAACACTATTATTATCCTTTCTTATTTATCTTATTAATTCAAATAGGATCTTTAAGCATTAAACCAAATAAAGGATTATCAACAACCGGGACAGCCGCGGTATCAAATTTGTCTGGCTCCGGCAAAAAATCAATATCCATTAATGCGGCAAACCGTGACGGCGCCAAATAAGCATATTCGATATCATCCGCGTACATCACCATACCAAACTCATTTTCATCCAACGTCACAAATCGACGATTACGCGTGTTAAACAGTACATAGCCGACCACATCAGGATCTTTTTCCATTAACCTTAATGCATCAAGCTCTTTCTTAAGTTTTTTTAGTTTCATAATAAATCTCCACTCATTTTAATAGCCACAATTAGTTCCACCTTAAGTTAAAATGCTAACCAATGGATTTTTATTGAGGGTTTTAACGGCAACTTCAAACTGCCTTGGAGTAACCTGCTGTTTGTGCTGATTCCAACTGTGTACAGCCCGAATTATTTACTTTGAACTTTTTGTGTGTTCATACTTAATCAGTCAGTGCAGTGGCCCCCAGCCTCTTGCATAAAATAAAGCAGCCTATGTACCTCAAGCAGAGAATACGTTACCTAGAAGTGGTCCTCTGCATAGTAATTCATATCATATCTATTCAGACAATCAAATTCCGTGTGCCACTACAGTTCGGAAGCAGTGAGTATAAGTGAGGTTGAAGTAGGTGTCTTATGGAAGCCTCATTTTACTTTTTTATCTATTATTTAGAATAAATTTGTAACTACTATTTAAGATAGGATATCTATTAGGTTAGGTAGGTTAGGTAGGTTAGGGTAATTGACTCCAGCCGGAGGAATGAATAAATGACAAAAATCGTCGACATGATAAAAAATTTCTACTAGCTTAACCATAGCTTGTTCTTCCTCAGAGCAGTTTTTCAGCATTTACCAAAACTTTTCTTCTGAAACAGGCAGTTCGTCGATTTCTATCCAAAACTCAGGTTAATTAAAAGGATTAAGCTCAATGTCGAGTATGGTGTTTTGCCGCGGGTGCGGTAATAAAATTCACGAAACAGCTAAGGCGTGCCCAAACTGTGGTGCAATACAAGGAACAGTAGGAACTAAAAACCGTATCGCTGCTGCACTCTTAGCGTTTTTTCTAGGAGGGTTTGGCGTTCATAAGTTTTATCTGGGTAAAATTGCGCAAGGCTTTTTATATCTAATTTTCTGTTGGACGTTTATCCCTTACTTCATTTCTTTCGTTGAATTCATTATTTACCTGTGCAACTCCGATGAAGAGTTTGCCCGTAAGTATGGTTAATTAACTAAGAAGTTTAATGAAAATGGAATAAGCAGTACCGAAAGCATACATCAGCAAAAATAAAATAGAGCGATTTAAAATGAAAGTTGGTCGGAACGATCCTTGTCCCTGTGGCAGCGAGAAAAAATACAAACGTTGTTGTATGGATAGCGTTTCAAAGCAACGTGCGGAAGTATTGGATGATATTGCGCAAGTCGCTGCTATTAACCCAAATTTGACTCTAGATGAGCTAAATGCTGTTACTCAACATAAAATAAATGAGCATAATAATCGGCCTAATACTGATTTTTGTGGCCTGTCACCAAACCAAATGAGCAATTGGATGCATGCGCCATTCGGTCAATTTTCTTGGGTAACAATCAACACGCCGGTTGATTTATCAAGTAGCCCTGTGATGCGCTATTTAGGGTTAATCTTAGATGAAGCGATGCAGAATGAAGGCTCATTTAAAGCGACCACCAAAGGCAACTTACCCGTAAAACTGGTGAAACAAGCCTGTGATTTGTTGCCTGAATTTCCAGTGGCTAAGTTTGATACTCCTATTAGTATCCATGAATTTTCCGGCAGTAATGAAGATAAATTTAATGCACTGCATTACTCTCGGGTATTGGCAGAAATCGCTGGCATTATTTACCGTAGAAGTGGTCGCTACTATGTGAAAAAAGATGCACAGAAGCAATATCAAACCCATGGCATTAATGCCTTTTTCTTACCTATGCTGGAGGCAGCAACCACACAGTATAATTGGGGCTACTTAGACAGTTGGGGAGACATTGATATACGAACTTTCTGGCTGTTTATGCTTTGGCGTCTACAAAGCCATGGTTCTGTGGATCAATTGAGTGACGAAGTCGCTACCGCATTCCCTGCTTTACTTGATCAGTTCATACCGAATAAGCTCTTTTCGCCAACAGAGTCACTCACCATGGTGATTGAATCTCGCTTTATCGCACGTTTTTTACAGTTTTGGGGATTTATAACGATTGAGTCCAGATGGGTTCCTATTGAAAATCCATCATCCAGAAAAGCAGATATTTTGCCATTGCTGACGCAGACTTTTCGGTTTGCAGTTTGATACGCTCACGCGGTATAGGATTTAAACCCCAAAACCCTGCACAGCTGGATTTTGGGATTGTACTTTCTTTATCAACTAATTGGTGATTCAGACTTGCTATTAAACGCCGCTAATCCGAGTAATAGAATCCGGTCGGTTTTCACATGACCGGATTTAGAAAGAATTAACTTTTATTATATATGGTGATTAAACCATCACTCCACCGTAACAGACTTCGCCAAGTTCCTTGGCTGATCCACATCTGTACCTTTGATCAATGCAACGTGGTAAGACAGCAATTGCAGTGGCACGGTATAGAAGATCGGGGCGATCAGTTCTTCTACGTGTGGTAGGGAGATGATCTTCATGTTTTCGCTATCGGTGAAACCAGCATCCTGATCAGCGAAGACGTACAACTGGCCGCCACGGGCGCGGACTTCTTCAATGTTGGATTTCAGTTTTTCCAGCAGTTCGTTGTTTGGTGCAACGATGATAACCGGCATATCCGCATCAATCAGTGCCAGTGGGCCGTGTTTCAGTTCACCCGCTGCGTAAGCTTCTGCGTGGATGTAGGAGATCTCTTTCAGTTTCAACGCACCTTCAACCGCGATCGGGTATTGATCGCCACGGCCGAGGAATAATGCGTGGTGTTTTTCAGAGAAGTCTTCTGCCAGTGCTTCGATCACTTTGTCTTTCGATAACATGCTTTCAATGCGGCTTGGTAACGCATGCAGGGCATGAACGATATTCTGTTCCAGAGAATCATCCGCACCTTTCAGACGTCCCATGTAAGCCACCAGCATCAGCAATACAGTTAGCTGAGTGGTAAATGCTTTGGTGGATGCTACGCCGATTTCTGCGCCCGCTTTGGTCATCAGAGCAAAGTCTGATTCGCGTACCAGAGAGGAACCCGCAACGTTACAGATGGTCAGGGAAGTCAGGTAACCCAGTTCTTTGGATAAACGCAGTGCTGCCAGTGTGTCCGCTGTTTCACCAGATTGAGACAGGGTGATCAGCAGGCTGCCTTTACGACAAGCTGGTTTGCGGTAACGGAATTCGGAGGCGATTTCTACATCACACGGAATACCCGCCAGTGATTCAAACCAGTAGCGGGAAACCATACCGGCATTGAAAGACGTTCCGCAGGCAACGATCTGGATGTGTTCAACCTGAGACAGTAATTCTGCTGCGTTAGCGCCCAGTTCTGACAGATTAATTTCACCGTGGCTCACACGACCTTCCAGTGTGTTTTTAATTGCCATTGGCTGTTCGTAAATCTCTTTCTGCATGTAGTGACGGTAAACACCTTTGTCACCTGCATCGTACTGAACGTTGGATTCGATCTGTTCACGTTCAACGGCTTCGCCCTGCACATCAAAAATACGAACGGTGCGGCGGGTGATTTCAGCAACGTCACCTTCTTCCAGATAGATAAAGCGGCGAGTCACCGGCAGTAATGCCAGCTGGTCAGATGCCAGGAAGTTTTCACCAACACCCAGACCAATCACTAATGGGCTACCGGAACGCGCAGCCACCAGCACGTCTGGCTGACGGCTATCCATAATGACGGTGCCATAAGCGCCGCGCAATTGTGGGATAACACGCTGTACGATTTCCAGCAATGAGCCACCCTGTTGCTGTTCCCAATGAACAAGGTGAGCAATGGTTTCAGTATCGGTATCTGAAGAGAAACCATAACCACGCGCTTTCAATTCTTCACGCAGCTCTTCATGGTTTTCAATAATGCCGTTATGCACAACTGCAATATGTTCAGAAACATGAGGGTGAGCGTTACGTTCGTTTGGCTCTCCGTGCGTCGCCCAACGGGTATGAGCAATACCTGTACCACCGATAACAGGCTGTTTATCAGCTTCATCAGCCAGCATCTGTACTTTGCCCACTTCACGCAGACGAGTCATCTGATTTTCACTGTCAACGACAGCCATACCCGCAGAGTCATAACCACGGTATTCCAGACGACGAAGACCTTCGATCAATATTTCTGCTATATCACGCTGTGCTACTGCACCAACGATTCCACACATGTGTTTTTATTCCTAAAAATAGGGCTGTAAATGCCCTTTTTATGTCTCACAACCTGATTGTGTTCCGGCTTTGCCGGTCCCCGAGCTTTGTAGAGATGGGGATTATTATTATTTATATATATTTTATTTTTTCTTAACAGGACGTTTCCAGTCCCGAATATGAGTTTGCTTAACACGGCTGATAACCAGCTCATTTTCAGCAACATCTTTTGTTACGGTGGTTCCTGCGCCGATAGTTACACCTTTAGCAATGTTTACAGGGGCAACAAGCTGGCTGTCAGAACCCACAAATACGTCATCACCAATGATAGTCTTAAATTTATTGGCGCCATCATAGTTACAGGTAATGGTTCCTGCACCGATATTTACATTACTTCCAATTTCAGAATCACCCAGATAAGTCAGATGCCCTGCTTTGGAACCTTTGCCAAGGGAGGATTTTTTCATTTCAACGAAATTGCCGACATGGGCTTTTTCCGCCAGTTTAGATCCCGGACGCAAGCGAGCAAATGGCCCGACGGTGCATTCAGCCGCGAGTTCAGAATCTTCTATTACAGTATAAGGGCTGATTACCGCACCATCACCGATAACGCAATTTTTCAGAATACAGCCAGAGCCTACCTGAACGTTATTCCCCAATACGACATGACCTTCAATAATGACATTGGTATCAATGGTAATATCGCGGCCATGCTCTAATGTTCCGCGCAGATCGAAACGAGCCGGATCGAGTAACATTACACCCGCCAGCAATAATTTTTCTGCTTGTTCAGACTGGTAAATACGTTCCAGTGCAGAAAGCTGAAGACGGTTGTTAACCCCTTCCATTTCACTCAAACGGCTTGGGTGAACAGCTTTAATCTGACGGCCTTCTTGATGTGCAAGTGCAATAACGTCTGTCAGGTAGTATTCACCTTGTGCGTTATTGTTTTCCAGTTTGGATAACCAGCGTTTCAAATCACCACCGTTTGCAACCAGAATTCCGGTGTTGATTTCGTTGATTTTACGCTGCTCGTCAGTCGCATCTTTTTGTTCGATAATCCCTGTGACTTCGCCATTTTCACGGATGATACGACCATATCCGGTCGGGTTATCCAAGATAGCGGTTAATAAGCCAATACCGCCTTCTGGTTTAGCTTCGATCAAACGTTCTAACGTATCCTGAGCAATCAGTGGTACATCTCCGTAGAGGATCAGAATATCTTCATCATCGGCAAAATGTGGAGCAGCCTGCTGCATCGCGTGACCAGTACCTAGCTGTTCCGCTTGCAATACCCAGTTAAGGTTTTGATTAGCGTTTTTCTGGCCTGAAAGAGCTTGTTTCATCAGGTCGCCGCCATGCCCATATACCAGATGAACATTTTGGGTACCCAATGCCATTGCAGTATCAATGACATGCTGAACCATCGGCTTTCCTGCCAGTAAGTGCAGGACTTTAGGGAGGTCAGAATACATGCGGGTTCCTTTTCCCGCCGCCAGTATCACAACACTTTTTGCACTCGTTGATTTGGAAGTAATTGGCTTGGAAATAGTTGCATTGGATGTAATAGACATAAGAAACCTGACAATTCCGATTTTAAGTATAAAAGTAAACCTGTTTACGAAATAAATTGCTACATATTTCGTAATGCAAAAAAGCCAGTTAGCATGACTAACTGGCTTTTTATCTACTGCCTTACCCTCTGTCTTTCCAATTGTCTCAATGCAATTCGAAATCCATTGGGTATTTACCTTTTATCTCTCAAATTTAACCTTATCAGCTAATATTTGAAATTTATTAGGTAATCCTACATCAGCTGTTTCGTCAGTTCGATTACACGAAGTTTTGCAATCGCTTTCGACAATTCAGCAGATGCCTGAGCATAATCAACATCGCCGTGGGAATTACGGACATGTTCTTCCGCCTTGCGCTTGGCTTCAAGCACTTTGGCTTCATCCAAATCCTTACCACGGATCGCTGTATCGGCCAGTACGATCACGCCGTTTGGCTGAACTTCCAGAATACCACCTGACAGGTAGATAAACTCTTCTTCACCAAACTGCTTAACAATACGTATCATGCCCGGTTTTATGGCAGTAAGCAGCGGGGTGTGCTGAGGATAAATCCCCAACTCACCTTCACTACCAGTCACCTGAATTTTCTGTACCAGCCCTTCAAACATCAGTTTTTCAGCGCTGACTACGTTCAGGGAGAACGTCATTGCAGCCATATCAACCTCCCGTCAGCCGTATTAAAGCTTCTTAGCTTTTTCTATAGCTTCTTCGATGGTACCAACCATGTAGAACGCCTGCTCTGGCAGGTGGTCATAATCACCGTTCAGGATGCCTTTGAAGCCACGGATGGTGTCTTTCAGAGAAACGAATTTACCTGGTGAACCGGTAAATACTTCTGCAACGAAGAATGGCTGAGACAGGAAGCGCTGGATCTTACGAGCACGAGCAACAACCAGTTTGTCATCTTCTGACAGTTCGTCCATACCCAGAATCGCGATGATGTCTTTCAGTTCCTGATAACGTTGCAGGATAGACTGAACGCCACGAGCTACGTCATAGTGCTCTTGACCAACAACGAGTGGATCAAGCTGACGGCTGGTTGAATCCAGTGGGTCAACCGCTGGGTAGATACCCAGAGATGCGATCTGACGGCTCAGTACAACGGTTGCATCCAAGTGAGCAAAGGTTGTTGCTGGTGATGGGTCAGTCAAGTCATCCGCAGGAACGTAAACAGCCTGTACGGAAGTGATTGAACCAGTTTTGGTAGAGGTGATACGTTCTTGCAGAACACCCATCTCTTCCGCCAGCGTTGGCTGATAACCTACCGCAGATGGCATACGACCCAACAGTGCTGATACTTCGGTACCTGCCAAGGTATAACGGTAAATGTTATCGACGAACAGCAGAACGTCACGGCCTTCATCACGGAATTTTTCCGCCATGGTCAGACCGGTCAGAGCAACACGCAGACGGTTTCCTGGTGGCTCATTCATCTGACCGTATACCAGAGATACTTTGTCCAGTACGTTGGAGTCTGTCATTTCATGATAGAAGTCGTTACCTTCACGGGTACGTTCACCTACACCCGCAAATACAGAGTAACCGGAGTGCTCGATAGCGATGTTACGGATCAGCTCCATCATGTTAACGGTTTTACCTACACCCGCACCACCGAACAGACCGACTTTACCACCTTTAGCGAATGGACAAATCAGGTCCATTACTTTGATACCGGTTTCCAGCAGTTCCTGAGAGTTAGATAACTCTTCATAGCTTGGTGCAGTACGGTGAATTGACCAGCGCTCTTGCTCGCCAATGTCACCTTTCATATCAATCGGGTCACCCAGTACGTTCATGATACGACCCAGAGTCGCTTCACCAACAGGGACTTCGATTGGATGACCTAAATCAGTCACTTCCAAATTACGGCGCAGACCATCAGAAGTACCCATTGCGATACAGCGAACGATACCGCCGCCTAACTGCTGCTGAACTTCCAGCACCAGTTTTTCTTCACCGTTTTTAACCTCAAGGGCATCGTATACTTTTGGTACGCTGTCCTGAGGGAATTCGACGTCCACCACGGCGCCGATTACCTGGATAATCTTTCCAGTAGCCATCTTGAATCCTCTACGTAATTCGTAAACCTAGCTGTTAAACCGCAGCTGCACCCGAAACGATTTCGGTGAGTTCCTGAGTAATGCTGGCCTGACGAGCTTTGTTGTAAACCAACTGCAACTCTTTGATCAGGTTGCCACCGTTATCAGTCGCGGCTTTCATCGCTACCATTCGTGCGGCCTGTTCACTAGCCAGGTTTTCAACGACGCCCTGATAAACTTGCGATTCTATATAGCGACGCAGCAAGGTATCCAACAGCGCCTTAGGATCTGGTTCATACAGATAATCCCAGGACTTCTTCTTCAGTGTTTCATCGTCTCCGGCTGGCAGAGGCAATAACTGAGTGATTGTCGGAACCTGAGACATTGTATTGTGGAACTTGTTTGTCACTATATACAGTTTATCCAGACGCCCTTCGTCATATGCTTGCATCATGACGCTGACTGGCCCGATCAATTCGGACAATGATGGGTTATCTCCCATCCCTGTAACCTGGGCAACAACGTTGCCACCAACAGAAGAAAAGAAAGAAACCGCTTTTGATCCAATAAGTGCCAAATCAACCTGGACTTTTTTATCAGACCAGTCTTTCATTTCTATCAGCAATTTTTTGAACAAGTTAATGTTCAAACCGCCACATAAACCACGGTCAGTAGAAACAACCACGTACCCAACGCGTTTAACTTCACGCTCTTCAAGGTATGGGTGTTTGTACTCCAGATTACCTAACGCAAGGTGTCCAATCACGCTGCGAATGGTATCTGCATAAGGACGGCTGGCCGCCATGCGGTCCTGCGTTTTACGCATTTTGGACGCGGCGACCATTTCCATCGCTTTAGTGATTTTCTGCGTGTTCTGCACACTGGCGATTTTGGTACGTATCTCTTTTGCGCCGGCCATTTCTGCTTCTCCGTATTCAACCAGACGGCCCGTGTTTTTTCATAAACAGAATCAAACAGGGCCGAATAGTGTTACCAGGACTGAGTCGCCTTGAAGGATTCCAACAGAGCTTTCAGCTTCGCTTCGATCTCTCCGTTGTAATCGCCAGACTGGTCAATCTCTTTCAGAAGATCAGCATGTTCATGGCTAGCATACGCCAACAGCGCAGATTCGAAACTGACCACTTTCGCGATTTCGACATCTTCCAGATAGCCACGCTCAGCAGCAAACAGAGACAGAGCCTGTTGTGCGATAGACATTGGCTGATACTGTTTCTGTTTCAACAGCTCAGTTACTTTCTGACCGTGATCCAGCTGCTTACGAGTCGCATCATCCAGATCAGATGCAAACTGGGAGAATGCCGCCAGTTCGCGGTACTGAGCCAGAGCAGTACGGATACCACCAGACAGTTTCTTGATAATCTTAGTCTGAGCAGCACCACCTACACGGGATACGGAAATCCCTGGGTTAACCGCCGGACGAATACCTGCGTTGAACAGAGCAGATTCAAGGAAGATCTGACCATCAGTAATGGAGATAACGTTTGTCGGTACGAATGCAGAAACGTCACCAGCCTGTGTTTCGATGATTGGCAGTGCTGTCAGAGAACCTGTTTTGCCTTTCACTTCACCATTGGTGTACTTTTCAACATATTCAGCGTTAACACGCGCTGCACGCTCCAACAGACGGGAGTGCAGATAGAAAACGTCACCAGGGAATGCTTCACGTCCAGGTGGACGGCGCAGCAACAGAGAAATCTGACGGTAAGCAACAGCCTGTTTAGACAGGTCATCGTAAACAATCAGGGCATCTTCACCACGATCACGGAAGTATTCACCCATTGCACAGCCAGAATATGGTGCCAGATATTGCAGGGCAGCAGATTCAGAAGCAGATGCAACAACAACAATAGTGTTTTTCAGTGCGTCATGCTCTTCCAGTTTACGAACTACGTTAGCAATAGTAGAGGCTTTCTGACCAATCGCTACGTAAATACATTTGATACCGGAATCACGTTGGTTGATGATCGCATCAATCGCCAGTGCAGTTTTACCTGTCTGACGGTCACCGATAACCAGCTCACGCTGACCACGGCCGATTGGGATCATGGCATCAACAGATTTGTAACCTGTCTGGACAGGCTGGTCAACGGATTGACGATCAATAACGCCCGGAGCGATAACTTCTACAGGTGAGAAACCATCATGCTCAACAGCGCCTTTACCATCGATTGGCTCACCCAGTGTGTTAACAACACGCCCCAGCAAACCACGACCAACAGGTACTTCCAAAATACGGCCAGTACATTTGACTTTCATGCCTTCGGCCAAGTCAGCATACGGACCCATAACAACCGCACCCACGGAGTCTCGCTCCAGGTTCAGTGCAATTGCATAACGGTTGCCAGGCAGTGCGATCATCTCACCCTGCATGACATCGGCTAAACCGTGGACACGAATGATACCGTCGTTAACGGAAACAATCGTACCTTCATTGTGAGCTTCGCTCACCACATTGAACTGAGCAATACGCTGTTTGATCAGTTCGCTGATTTCGGTGGAATTCAGTTGCATATGCTCCAGTCCCCTTAAGACTGCAAGACGTCTGTTAAACGATCCAGACGGCCACGAATACTGCCATCGATCACCATGTCACCCGCACGGATAATCACGCCGGCAATAACAGACTTGTCAATTTTGCAATTCAGCTTCACTTTGCGTGACAGACGTTTTTCCATCGCCGCAGAAATTTTAGCCTGCTGCTGCTCATTCAGTTCGGACGCAGATATCACTTCAACATCAATTGTTGATTCCAGTGATGCACGCAATTGGATAAATTGCAGGAAGACTTCTGGCAATACCAGCAAGCGACCATTTTCTGCCATGACACGAATAAAGTTACGAGCATGCTCATCTACCTGATCACCACATAAAGTGATAAAGGTATTGGCTAACGTTTCCGGTGCTAATGAACCGGAAAGCAGCTCACCAACCTGCTCATTGCGGGTTACCTCTGCAACGAACGCCAGCATGTTCTGCCAGTGTTCGAGAGATTGGTGTTCCACAGCAAAGTCAAAAGCTGCTTTGGCGTAGGGGCGAGCTACAGTAGCAAATTCAGACATGCCCCTCCCTCCTTACAGTTCAGCGACCAGTTTATCAACGATGTCGCTGTTAGCAGCTTCATCCACGGAACGTTCGATGATCTTCTCGGCACCTGCGATAGCCAACAGCGCAACCTGTTTACGTAGCTCTTCACGAACACGCTTGCTTTCAGCTTCAACTTCAGCATGAGCCTGCGCTACAATTTTGCTACGTTCCAGCTCAGCTTCAGCTCTTGCATCATCAATCATTTGGGCTCTTTGTTTATTAGCCTGTTCGATGATAGCGTGTGCGTCTGCTTTCGCTTTTTTCAGTTGGTCGGTCGCATTGGCTTGCGCTAAGTCCAGGTTCTTTTTAGCACGCTCTGCTGAAGCCAAACCGTCAGCAATTTCTTTCTGACGCTTTTCGATGGCCGCCATAATCGGTGGCCATACATACTTCATACAGAACAAAACAAACAGGACAAACGCGATGGCCTGGCCGAGGATTGTTGCGTTAATATTCACGGCACAATACCTCTATTTCAATTAATGAATCGGCTTAATTTTCAGTTCTGTAAGTTACTTGGTACCGACAGCGAACATCATATACAAGCCCAGGCCCACAGCGATCATCGGGATGGCGTCAACCAGACCCATAACGATAAAGAACTGAGTACGCAGCAGAGGGATCAGATCAGGCTGACGAGCTGCACCTTCCAAGAATTTGCCCCCAAGGATGCCGATACCGATCGCAGCACCGATAGCAGCCAAACCCATCAGAATAGCGGCAGCTATGTACAGCAGATCCATGTTTATATCCATGACAGTCTCCAGTTTGTTTCAGTTAAAACACTATTAATGATTGATAAAATTAATGCTCTTCAGATGCCATCGACAGATAAACAATCGTCAGAACCATGAAAATAAAGGCTTGTAACGTAATAATCAGTATGTGGAAAATCGCCCATGGTAAGCTGAGCATCCACTGTGACCAAAACGGTAAGAGAGCCGCAATAAGAATAAAGATCAGTTCGCCGGCATACATATTACCAAACAGTCGCAGACCGAGTGATATAGGTTTAGACAGCAAGCTAACCCCTTCCAAAATTAAGTTAATAGGAATAAACAGAGGATGATTGAAAGGCTGTAACCCCAGCTCTTTCGCAAAACCACCGATTCCTTTCATCTTAATGCTATAGAATAGGATGAGGACAAAGACGCCAAGCGCCATCGACATAGTGACACTAACATCTGCTGTTGGAACAATACGCAGAGCAGGCAGGCCGAAGACATGTTCACCGATTAAAGGAATAAGATCGATTGGCAGCAAATCCAATGCGTTCATCAAAAACACCCAGACGAACACAGTCAAAGCCAGAGGGGCAATCACTTTGCTCTTTCCGTGATACATATCACGAACAGTGTTATCAACGAAACCGATAATCATTTCTACTGCAGTCTGGAATTTACCCGGCACGCCAGCAGTGGCATTAACGGCAACCTTCCTGAATACAAACAGAAACAACATCCCTAATACGACGGAGAAAAAAAGCGAGTCAATGTTCAACGTCCAGAACGTCGCTTCATAGCCACTAGCTTGGGGATTGACCAACTCAAAGGTACGCAAGTCTAACTGAAGGTGTCTCAGGTGATGACTTATATACTCTGAAGTTGAAACTTCTCCTGATGCAGACATGATGCTTTTTACCCTTTTATTGTTAAAAACACTAACCGTTCATTACGGCAGGTGCGATTATCTGCACAATCAGCACCGCTAAATAGGCCACACCAAGTGGTGCAAATGCCGCCTTGAACACCCCTAAGGCAACTATCAGCATAGCTATCGAGGTGATAACTTTAACCCCTTCACCAATAGCGAAGAACCATGCAATGCGTACAGGTACACCCTCTTCTTTTACCTTTTGAAAGTGAGTGAGCAGCATAAAAATGACATTTGGCAGCCAAAATGCTAACCCACCGGCAAAAGCAGAAACGCCCCATTCGATACTTCTGGTATAAAAAGCCGCACTGAGAATAACAAAAGTCATTAACTGCAAAAGTAACAGTTTCAGTGCAATTTTACCGCTATAAAGGGATACAGACATGACTTTTGTTTTCTCCCTGAAGTACACCATTACATATCAGGCTTTGCTGAATGTTGTATAAAACTGTCTTTGCTTAAGAGTGTCAAGTGACAAAAACGTGCAAATTATACGGGCAGACGAAATGAATTCAATCCATAAGTAGCGAAAAAGTGAATAATAATTTAAATTTCTAACTTTGATGGTAGATTGCTCACAAATACTATTTAGTATTTTGTAACGTTTAATCTATCGAGCCCAAAAACAAACGTGATACATATCACATTCAATCAAAACATTAATACCGTTTATCATTAAATTTGTGATGGCTGCCTTTTATTTTTTCTATATAAAATCAATTAATTAATATTATAGCTATAAAGTTTTATTCAATATATCAGCAAAAAATCTTAAAGGTTTATTTTGAACACTTTCTCTAAAATTTATTTATAAAGAAAATGGATGTCTCTTCTTAGAAAGAACAATTTGCTCAATATAAAATGAAAGTTATTTTTCTGTGATCTGTCGGTAAATAAATATGAAAAGATAGGGAAGATAATTAGTAACGTCCGTAACAATATAACTGTGGCCGACGTCACTAATTATTTAAACTTTTATTGATAAACAACAAAATCTGTTTTACTTAAGTACCACCAAATGGCGCTGCCCTTCTTGCTCAGGAACCTGAAGCGGAATGACTGCATCAAGACTGATCCCCGAAGGTAACTGAGTCAGCTCCTCTTCCGGCACTATGCCTTTCAGCGCATAAAAGCGCCCATCAGTGTCTTTAGGAAGGTGATGGCACCATGACAGCATATCCTGCAAAGATGCAAAAGCCCTGCTGATCACTCCATCAAAAAGCACCTCAGGAGTGAATTCCTCAACTCTGCTTTGTACTGGCTCAACGTTAGTGAGCCCTAACTCATGTTGAACCTGGCGTAGAAAACGGACGCGTTTCCCCAAACTATCCAGTAAGGTGAAATGAGAGTCAGGCCGTACAATTGCCAGTGGAATGCCCGGTAAGCCGGGCCCTGTTCCAACATCAATAAAGCGGGTTCCCTGAAGAAATGGATTAACGACAATGCTATCCATAATATGGCGAACCAGCATTTGTTCCGGATCACGAACAGATGTCAGATTGTAAGCCTTGTTCCATTTGTTGAGCATATCAACGTAGGCAACAAGTTGCTGTTTTTGCTCCGACGATAAAATAATGTCTGTCTTCGCTAACAGCGATTCCAATTTGTTAAACAAAACCTTGTCCTCTTAGGCACTACGACGCAATAAACCCTGTTTTTTCAACCATACCAGCAAGATGGAGATCGCTGCCGGTGTAATGCCAGAAATACGTGAAGCCTGACCAATTGTACTTGGTTTATGGTCATTCAGTTTTGCAACAACTTCATTCGAAAGTCCGTTGACTTGTTTGTAATCAAGATCAACAGGCAATACTGTGTTTTCATTACGCAGCTGTTTTTCAATCTCTTCCAGCTGACGGGCAATATAACCTTCGTATTTAACCTGGATCTCAACCTGATCTGCCGCCTGAGGCTCAGCCAGCCCCGGTGAAAAACGTGGCATTGATGTGAGCAATTCGTAGTTCATTTCCGGGCGACGGAGTAAGTCTTCACCATTGGCTTCTTTGGACAATGGGGTTTTCAGAACTCGATTGATCTCATCCAGACTTTCAGAGTGTGGATGAACCCAGATATTACTCAGACGCTGGCGCTCTTGCTCGATCATTTCAACTTTACGGGAATAATGTTCCCAACGCAGATCGTCAACTAATCCTAGTTCACGGCCTTGTTCTGTCAAACGTAGATCAGCGTTATCTTCACGTAGCATCAAACGATATTCTGCGCGTGATGTGAACATCCGGTAAGGTTCTTTTGTTCCTAAGGTGCATAAATCATCAACCAGTACACCGATATAAGCCTGATCACGACGAGGGAACCAACCTTCTTCTTCAGTGGCATAACGGGCAGCATTTAGACCAGCCAATAACCCTTGAGCCGCGGCTTCTTCGTAACCAGTTGTGCCGTTGATCTGACCTGCAAAGAACAAACCATTAATAAATTTGCTTTCGAGCGTCTGTTTCAAATCCCGTGGATCGAAGAAGTCATATTCGATCGCGTAACCAGGGCGGATAATCCGTGCGTTTTCCATGCCTTTCATGGAGTGGACTATCTGCATCTGTACGTCAAATGGCAGACTGGTTGAAATCCCATTAGGATAAATTTCGTTGCTGGTAAGCCCTTCTGGCTCAAGGAAGATCTGATGCGCATTACGATCGGCAAAGCGCATCACCTTATCTTCGATAGAAGGGCAGTAGCGAGGGCCGATCCCTTCGATGATCCCCGCATACATCGGACTGCGATCCAAATTACTGCGGATCACTTCATGGGTTTTTTCGTTGGTATGAGTGATGTAACACGGGATCTGTTGTGGATGTTGATCCCTGTTTCCCATGAAGGAAAATACAGGTGTTGGATTATCACCAAATTGTTGTTCAAGTTGGCTGAAATCAATGGTTCTAGCATCGATACGAGGTGGTGTACCTGTTTTCAGTCGGGAAACGCGCAAAGGCAGTTCACGTAAACGATGTGATAAAGCGATCGCCGGAGGATCACCAGCACGTCCGCCGCTATAATTTTCCAGACCAATGTGAATTTTTCCATCAAGGAAAGTGCCGACTGTCAGAACAACTGATTTTGCCCTGAATTTCAGTCCCATGCGAGTAACAACACCGGTAACAGTGTCATTTTTCACGATGAGATCTTCAACTGACTGTTGGAAGATCATCAAGTTAGGCTGGTTTTCCAGTGCAGTTCTTACAGCCTGTCGATACAGTACACGATCAGCTTGTGCGCGTGTTGCACGAACTGCCGGGCCTTTGCTGGCATTAAGTGTTCTGAACTGAATACCAGCCAGATCCGTTGCTTTTGCCATTAGGCCGCCAAGTGCATCGATCTCTTTTACCAGATGCCCTTTACCGATCCCACCAATGGCTGGATTACATGACATCTGGCCCAAAGTATCAATATTGTGAGTCAGTAATAAGGTTTGACGCCCCATACGTGCGGCTGCCATTGCTGCTTCAGTACCAGCGTGACCACCGCCGATAATGATGACGTCAAAATGTTCTGGATAAAACATGTGCGAACCTTCAATTGTAAGAATGCTAGTTTGCATTGGGGAGAGAATTCTACTCAAGTTTGGTCGTTAGACCAAGTAGGAGTGATCGTCATTATTTAAAATAAGATCTTTTTATTTAAAGATCTCTTTATTAGATCTTTTATTAGGATCGCGATCATCTGTGGATAAGTGGATTTTCCATAGAAAGATCATGATGCTGAAAAGGATCATTTGTTGTGAATGATCCGTGATCCAACTCAGTATAAGCTGGGATCTAAATGGCTAGTTATACACAGCCATTAGATTGAAACACGTTTATTAAATGGATAACTACGGGTTAACCCCTGCTTTTTAGCTAAGTTATCCACAGTTGATCGCTAAAAAATTAATCTGATCAGAGTAACTTCGCCCATTCTTTGACCCATTTTTCTGCTGGATCTTCCGGAATTTCGTGTTGCAGGATGTCTATTTCCAGTCGATCGCCGATCCTTTTTGCCTGCTGATCTTCTAATAATTGTTCCAATGATCTTATTGCACCACAAAATGTGTCATATTCTGAACTTCCAATCCCAACAGCGCCAAATGTTACAAGACTCAGATCAGGTTTCTGCTGTGCGATCTCATCGGCGAGAGGTTGAAGATTTTCAGGTAAATCCCCTGCCCCATGTGTTGATGTGACGACAATCCATAGCCCATTCAGAGGTAAATCATCCAGTGAAGGGCCATGTAGTATCTCTGTTGAAAAACCAAGATTATCCAAGATCTCTGCCATATGCTCAGCAACGTATTCAGCGCTGCCCATTGTGCTTCCGCTGATTAAGGTTATCGTGCTCATCATGATCCTTGCTAAATTTAAAGAGCAACTATTGTACGTTGTGAGTCTGTCGGGATCTACCTGTGGATAATATGGTTATAGGTTTTTAAGGATCAGGGTTTGATAGTCCTCATGATCGGGTTTTGTAGTGAGATCAGTGTTTCCGTTGACTGTATTTCGTCAATAGTTTGGATCTTGTTAATAAGTACATCTTGAAGAGATTCAATAGACCGGCACATGACTTTGATAAAAATACTGTAATGCCCTGTTGTGTAATAAACTTCAACGACTTCATCCAGCATATCGAGCTTTTGTAATGCTGCTGGGTAGTCTTTCGCGCTTTTCAGGATGATGCCAATAAAGCAGCATACGTCAAACCCAAGTTGTTTAGCACTAATATCAACCCGAGTGCCCGAAATAATTCCCGCCTGCTTCATTTTTTCTACGCGGACATGGATCGTGCCGGGGCTGACTGCGAATTTTTTGGCTAGTTCAGCGTAGGGTGTACGCGCGTTATCCATTAAAGCATGAAGTATGTCTCGGTCTAAATTATCGATCTGATAAATTTCTGCCATTTTTAATCCCTATTTTTAAATGATATTCATTTTTATAGTGTAAAAATTATCGTTTATCTGCATTAGTGTATATTTTTATTATCAGATATTGAATTTATACTCTGTTTTGTTGCTTAATATATATCAACAGGACACAGGGTCACTAAAAAATTTAGAGAGCAGCATCATGAAAACATCCTTTATTGAAAAACAGCAGCAGATTAGTTTTGTGAAATCTTACTTTTCACGTTTGCTAGAGAAGCAACTTGGTTTAATCGAAGTACAGGGGCCAATTCTGAGCCGTCTTGGTGATGGTACGCAGGATAACCTGTCAGGCCACGAAAAAGCGGTACAGGTGAAGGTTAAGACACTGCCTGATGCTACGTTTGAAGTGGTTCATTCTCTGGCTAAATGGAAACGTAAGACACTAGGTCGCTTTGGTTTTCAGGCAGAACAAGGATTGTATACGCATATGAAGGCTCTGCGTCCTGATGAGGATCGCCTGACTCCTATCCATTCGGTCTTTGTTGATCAGTGGGATTGGGAAAAAGTAGTGGGTGAAGGTTGCCGCTCACTCGATTATTTAAAACAGACAGTGGGTAAAATCTACGAAGCGATAAAAGAAACACAACAAGCAGTAAGTAAGGAATTTGGTCTGGCACCGTTCCTGCCAGATCAAATTCACTTCATGCACAGTGAAGAGCTTCTGAAACGTTACCCAGATCTGGATGCCAAAGGTCGTGAGCGTGCGGCTGCAAAAGAATTTGGTGCTGTTTTCCTGATGGGAATCGGCGGTAAGCTGTCTGATGGTCAGGCACATGATGTTCGTGCACCGGACTATGACGATTGGACAACAACAAACAGCGATGGTTTCCTTGGCCTGAACGGTGACATTATCGTCTGGAACCCTGTTTTGCAGGATGCTTTTGAAATTTCTTCAATGGGGATCCGTGTTGATGCTGAAGCACTGGAGCGTCAGCTTGCGCTGTCCGGTGATGAAGATCGCTTGCAGTACGACTGGCACCAGTCTCTGCTGAAAGG
Organism: Xenorhabdus sp. PB61.4; assembly: GCF_963894935.1. NCBI lineage: Bacteria > Pseudomonadati > Pseudomonadota > Gammaproteobacteria > Enterobacterales > Morganellaceae > Xenorhabdus > Xenorhabdus sp. PB61.4. Next base: position 11,023 of record NZ_CAWQJR010000167.1, on the reverse strand, counting down.
TGAGATGCCACAGTCTATCGGTGGTGGTATTGGTCAGTCCCGTTTAGTGATGCTGTTGCTGCAAATGGCACATATTGGTCAGGTTCAGTGTGGTGTTTGGTCACCAGAAGTGATTGAATCTGTCGAAGGTGTCCTGTAAGTCGGTTTTTGAAAGGATTAAGTTTTCAGTGCTGCCACTTTCGCAGTAAACGGCTTGTAATCCCGGTATCAAAGCGCCAGATGTAATCAAATATTCGCATGATACCGGGTTTCCCGTAATTGGACAGGGAGACCGCATGGAAGCGGTGTTGTTGGTGCTGTTGCAGATTTTGTACCTGATGGATTAGATCACCCGGTAAACGCTGGGCAATGAAATCTGAAATTACAACAGCGTCAGCATCTTTCCAGATGTATGTTTCCATTTTTCCTATTGCCGTTTTCAGGCAGAAGGCCAGATCAGTTCCTCCCCTGAATGTTTGCCCCAGAAAATTCACTGCCTGAGTCAGCCCATTCTGGGATGTTAAGTCATAATGAATGATATCTGTGGAAAACAGCATGATATGACACTGGCGGTTATCAGCCAGTGCGATACGCATCAAAGCAAGGCAAAATGCTTTTGCACAGTGTTCATTGAAGCCCCCCATCGAACCGGAAGTATCCACACAGACAATAAATGGTCCTCTGGGCTGCTTTTCGTTGTGATGATGAATAGCAGGTTTTAAAACAGTTTTTGTTTGCCAACTGTTTCCCTGCAAGTGATAGGTCAGCAGTTTTTTTTCAACTAGTCGACGATAAAATTCGTACTCCAATTCTTCAATCCCTAACATGGCCAGCTCTGTAGGCAGAATTCTCAGAATATCATCACTTTGTTGAAGTCCGCTGACTTGCTCTGGCACGGTATCGGGAATACATTCAGTTTGGGTAAATGGTTCCAGAATTGGGCTGTCTTTAGGTAATGATTTGGCGGTTTGACTGCGGCCCAATCGTTGAGCTAACTGCTCAAGTTCGGGCTGCTGTCTGAGAAATTCAGCATATTGAGTTAATAGCGATATGTTATGTTCTGTAGGCTGAGATTGGCCTTTGCTCATATCCCATAGGCACCCCGCAGCTTGATCATTTTCATTGAAGATAGGAGCAAGATGATTTGCTATTACTAATCGTTTCTGGATCTCTGTCAGAAAAAGATCCTTTTCTTGTTCCAATAATGTCTTATGAATCGTCGTCGTTTGCTGGATCAGACATGTGCGCCAGCGTTGAATAAACAATATGTGCTCGGCTTTGCTGCCCTGAAATGATCGCTGACATAATTTATAAGCATCAGTAGCAAAAGGGGATTGAATTTTTTCTATCTTTTCAACAAGGTGAGGTAATTTCTGAAAAAACTCAGCAGGTTCCATTATTGTTACTTGTTGATATAAATTAAATTCCTCAGCCAGAGGTGAAGGAATAAGGGTTTCCTCGATCCTTTGCTGCAATGTTTTCCGCCAGTCTGGTATTTCTTTCAGCAATGCTTGTTTTATTCCGGGAGAATTTTCAAAGAAGATGATCAATTGAGGAGTGTTTAACAATCCTAATATGATTTCCTCGATCAAATCGCTTTCATTTATGGCGAGTAGAAGATCGAGCGCAGGCAGAGTTAGCATGTCATTACCCCATTTTTGATCTCAATTTCTGAAGCTCCTCGGTTAATTGGGAAAAACTGTGCTCAATATCAGCTAGCCAATGTGGCTCGATAAATAAACAGGGCTGATGCTGGCTAAACAATTGGTGCTGGTGTTGGATTTCATCGCCAATTGATAATAGTTTTTCCTTCCACTGTATCTGCTCTTTTTTCAGGGTTATCTGTTTTTGTTCAGATAGACATAACACTGCACTATTTCGGCTGATATCCAGCATTTCAATTTGATTTTTTTTGTTAATTTCAAAAGGAATTTTTTGTGGAAAACCAATTCCATTTAACCGGACAGATAAAGTGTCACTGTTCTTTTTAAGGGACTTTTCCAGATGAGATTTATCTACTTCGATAAAATTAACAGCGAGATCATGTAAATTTAATGAAGGTGACAGAAATAGTGTCAGCTTCTCACCACTTATATTTTCAGGAAGCAAATAGTGAGTATGGTGACCAAAAACTGATAATTTTGTGGTTAGCTGTAAAGGTGGATGAGGGTTTTTATCTTGTCTGGCTTTCATCCACTGTTGGTATAGCACTTCCATTTTGTGGGTTAAAGAGCGTTGTTGATAAGCTTGTTCTGTCAGTAAATTATGCAGAAGTTGAGGGGTAAGTTTTAAAGTATTCAGATCGTGCCATAGGCAGTCTTTTAGTAGAACGAGATCCAGGGGAGATATAGAGTTTCTTCCACTGAAAAAAGCACTGGCCTGTAACAAACGAATAGATTTTTTCCATCGACGATCCGAGGTGTGAGGCGTATTTTCCATAGCATTAATTTGCTGACGCAGCTGATAGATCAACTCGAAAATAGGGATCGGAAGGGAGATGTGGCTGATTTTACCCTGCCATTGATCAAGCTCTTCATTGGTAATTTGAAAGTGATCGGGTACAGGATTGGTATTTTCATTGCTGTGATCTGTGAGTAAAGCATGAAAACTTTTCTTTTCCTGAATATTATCCAGCCAAAGCCGGATCAGAATGCGATCATAAAGTGCTTCCAGGCCATTATTGGCATCAGGTAGTTCATTAGAAGCGGTGATCAATAACCTCATTGGTAACTGTTCTTCCTGATTACCATTTCTGAATTTTTTTTCATTTATTGCTGTCAGGAGCGTGTTCAAAATAGCAGGCCCTGCTTTCCAGATTTCATCTAGAAAAACAATTTCTGCTTCAGGTAAATAACCTTCAGTAAGACGCTGGTAACGCCCTTCATCTTTTAACGCCTGAATAGAGAGAGGGCCGAAAATTTCTTCCGGGGTGGAAAAACGTGTCATCAGATATTCGAAATGACGGGCATTCTGAAAAGCAAATTTTATCCGACGCGCGATCAGGCTTTTGGCTATGCCCGGAGGTCCGAGAAGGAAAACACTTTCTCCACATAAAGCAGCCAGCAGACAAAGCCGGATGGTCTGTCGTCTTTCATACAGCCCACTTTCCAGATACTGACTTAGCCGGGATATTTTCTCAACCAATTGCATATCGTGAACACCATAGCTCAAATAGTAACTGTTCTTTATTTATAGGTAAAAAACTATCTATGCAAAGGTTTTGATGAATATTTGTTGAATTTTTGTTGTTTATGAAAAGTTCATTTATAAAATCGATTCAGCTTAACTTATTAAATAAATTTATTTTTTTTGTTGAATGTACACTTCAAGTAAACGTTTTAATGTTGATCACATTTTCGTCTTAATCATGTTGTTTTTGATGTATCTCTTAATATGATTAGTTGTTAGCGAAACGTTTCGCTAATGGAGTTTACATAATAAATGAAAAAAGGCGTTTTACTGAATTCTGATATTTCTGCGGTCATTTCTCGTTTAGGGCATACAGATCAGATTGTGATTAGTGATGCCGGCCTGCCAATACCTAGCTCTACTCAGAGAATTGATTTAGCGTTAACCCAGGGAATACCTGATTTATTATCTGTATTGGATGTAGTTGTTCAGGAAGTACAAGTCGAAGCCGCCATTTTGGCGGCTGAGATTATTGAACATAATCCTCAGGTACATGAACAAATTATTAAATGTATTACAGAAATTGAGATAAAACAGGGAAATACAATCACGATAGAATATGTCAGCCATCATATTCTGAAAGAAAAAACAGAAAAGAGCAAAGCAGTGATCCGTACGGGGGAATGCTCACCTTATGCCAATGTACTTCTTTGTTCTGGTGTAATCTTCTGAGGTTAGTATGGAACCATTGCTGGAGTTAAGTGGGATCGATAAATCTTTTCCAGGGGTCAAAGCTTTGTCAGGTGCAACATTGCGAGTTTATCCTGGGAAAGTTATGGCATTGGTAGGAGAAAATGGTGCAGGAAAATCCACCATGATGAAGGTACTGACTGGTATCTATACTAAGGATGCTGGCTCAATTCGTTACCTTGGAAAGGATGTGGTTTTTTCCGATCCTAAAGCATCTCAGGAAGCCGGCATTGGAATTATTCATCAGGAGCTGAACCTTATTCCACAACTGACTATCGCGGAAAATATTTTTCTGGGGCGTGAATTTGTCAATCAGTTGGGAATTATCAATTGGAAAAGAATGTATAAGGAAGCGAATTATCTGCTGAAAAAGTTAAATATCAGTAGTAATAGTCATCGCTTGGTGTCTGAATTATCTATCGGTAATCAGCAACTGATTGAAATTGCTAAGGCACTCAGTTTCCAGTCTAAAGTCATCATTATGGATGAACCAACGGATGCCCTGACCGATACTGAAACTGAGTCTTTATTCCAAATTATACGAGAATTGAAAGCCCAGGGATGTGGTGTTGTCTATATTTCTCACCGCTTGAAAGAAATTTTTGAAATTTGCGATGATGTTACCGTATTTCGTGATGGTCAATTCATTGGTGAGCAACCAGTTTGTACACTGAAAGAAGACTCATTGATAGAAATGATGGTGGGGCGAAAGCTGGAAGAGCAATACCCTCGTTTGGGTTTGCTTCGTGGGAAAAAACGATTAGAGGTCGTAAATTTATCTGGTTCTGGGATTAAAAATGTTAGTTTCTCGCTAAATAGAGGAGAAATTCTCGGAATATCTGGGTTGATGGGAGCCGGTCGTACTGAATTAATGAAGGTTATTTATGGTGCATTACCGAAAATTGAAGGTGAAATTAGATTAGATGGTAACACCTTAATAATTCGTAATCCACAGGAGGGACTATCCAACGGCATTGTCTATATATCAGAAGATCGCAAGAGTGATGGATTAGTATTGGGGATGTCAGTAAAAGAGAATATGTCTCTCACAGCCTTACGTTACTTCAGCCGAACACCCTGTCGTTTATGCCACTCCGCTGAACAAAAATCTGTTTCTGATTTCATCAAATTATTCAATATCAAAACTCCATCAATGGAACAACCAGTTGGGCTGCTTTCAGGCGGTAATCAACAGAAAGTTGCAATTGCTCGTGGTTTAATGACTCGTCCAAAAGTCCTGATCCTTGACGAACCGACAAGAGGGGTTGATGTAGGGGCGAAGAAAGAGATTTATGAATTAATTAATCAGTTTAAAAAAGATGGATTGAGTATCATTTTAGTCTCTTCGGATATGCCTGAAGTGGTAGGAATGAGTGATCGAATTCTGGTGATGTATGAAGGTAGTATAAGTGGGGAATTTAGTTCGGATAATTTATCTCAGGAATCGTTGATGGCAGCAGCTGTTGGTAAACAATATACCCCTGATAATTTATTTCAGAATGAATTAACTGTAAGTAATACAACACAGTGCTCAAATAGTGGTTAAAAATGATAATGGACATAAATTCTAGTGAAAAACTAACCACCAGACGGTGGATTACAAAAACAAGGTTAATGGAACAGAAATCACTAATTGCACTATTAATATTGATTGCTGTTGTTTCCTCTTTCAGTCCCAATTTTTTTACTCTGAATAATCTCTTTAATATTCTCCAGCAAACCTCTGTCAATGCCATTATGGCAGTGGGAATGACATTGGTAATTTTAACCTCAGGGATAGATTTATCTGTTGGTTCTCTATTAGCACTGACAGGCGCTGTAGCTGCTTCAATGATTGGTAATGATGTCAATGCATTGTTAGCTGTGGTGGGAACTTTAACTCTTGGGGCTACAATTGGTGCATGCACCGGATTTATCATCTCGAAAGGTAAAGTTCAGGCATTTATTGCAACTCTGGTTATGATGTTGTTATTGCGTGGTGTAACCCGTGTGTATACCGATGGAAGCCCAATCAATACAGGCTTTAATGACAATGCAGATTTATTGGGTTGGTTTGGTATTGGACGTCCATTGGGAATACCGACCCCAGTTTGGATTATGCTGCTGGTTTTCATCGTTGCTTGGTTCATCCTTCATCATACTCGCCTTGGCCGTTATATTTATGCTTTAGGTGGAAATGAATCTGCAACACGTTTGTCAGGTATTAACGTTGATAAAATAAAAATAATTGTTTATTCCTTATGTGGTTTATTGGCAGCATTGGCCAGCATTATAGAAGTAGCCCGACTATCTTCTGCTCAGCCTATGGCTGGAAGTGGTTATGAACTGGATGCCATTGCTGCTGTGGTTCTGGGAGGAACCAGCCTGGCGGGAGGTAAAGGCCGGATTATAGGCACATTGATTGGTGCACTGATTTTAGGTTTTTTAAATAATGGTCTGAATTTATTAAATATTTCTTCTAACTATCAAATGATCGTCAAAGCAGTTGTTATTTTACTGGCGGTCTTAGTTGATAACAAAAGTAGTAAATAATCTTACCCTACAGGAAAAACAACATGAAATTGAAGAAATTGGTAACTGTTTTATCTGCGGTTACCTTGTATGTTGCTATGAGTGCTAATGCTTTGGCAAAAGACTCCATAGCATTGGTAATTTCAACATTGAATAACCCTTTCTTTGTCACGATGAAAGATAGTGCAAAGAAAGAAGCAGATAAACTGGGATATAACCTGATTATTCTAGATTCACAAGATAATCCAGCTAAAGAGCTAGCTAATGTACAGGATTTAATTGTTCGTGGTACTAAATTGATGTTGATTAATCCAACAGATTCAGATGCTGTTGGTAATGCAGTCATGATGGCAAATAACGCAAATATACCGGTTATTACCCTTGATCGTATAGCTAACAAAGGAAATGTTATCAGCCATATTGCTTCTGATAACCGCTTGGGAGGCCAAATGGCAGGAAATTTTATTGCCGAAAAATTAGGTAGTAAGGTGAAAGTTATTCAGCTAGAAGGTATTTCTGGTACTTCGGCAGGGCGTGAGCGTGGAGAAGGGTTTGCTCAGGCAGCTAAAAAACACCAATTTGATATGCTGGCTAGCCAACCGGCTGATTTCGATCGTACAAAAGGGCTTAATGTCATGCAGAATCTGTTGACTGCGCAACCTTCAGTACAGGCAGTCTTTGCCCAAAATGATGAAATGGCACTAGGTGCACTGCGTGCATTACAGACCGCAGGGAAAAAAGATGTCTTAGTTGTTGGATTTGATGGGACTGACGATGGAATAAAAGCAGTCGAGGCAGGTAAATTAGATGCTACTATTGCACAGCGCCCTGATAAGATCGGTATTATTGGTATTCAGACTGCAGATAATGTACTGAAAGGTAACAAAGTTGATGCCACAATTCCGGTCGAATTGGAATTGGTTATTAAAGAATAGATCTTATTAAGGTGAGGTGATTAGTTCCAATTATCTACATTTTCATTGAACAGGAATTATGAAACAGGAATAAATGTAATGAGTGTGGCAAAACTAGCAGTGATGGGCAGTATTAATGTCGATCATATATTGAACCTCAAATTTTTTCCTCAGCCAGGAGAAACTGTACAGGGAAAACAGTATCAGGTGGCATTCGGCGGAAAAGGAGCAAATCAGGCGGTTGCTGCTGGTCGCTGTGGAGCTGATATTACATTTATTGCCTGTGTTGGTCAGGACGATGTTGGTAAAAATATCTGCCAACAATTGGGGAAAGATAATATTAATACTTCTGCAATTAGGATGATAGAAGGTGAATCAACTGGTGTCGCACTGATTTTTGTTAATCAGCAGGGCGAAAATATTATTGGCATCAATGCGGGTGCGAATGGATCACTTACACCTGAATGTATCCATCATCATGAAGTAGTGATCAAAGAAGCTGATGCTCTGTTGTTACAACTTGAAATACCGTTGAATACTGTCCTACTGGCTGCGGAGATGGCGAAAAAACATCTAACTAAAGTGATCCTGAATCCTGCTCCAGCACAAGAAGTATCAGATAAGCTACTTTCTTTGGTGGATATTATCACTCCTAATGAAACAGAAGCAGAGCATCTGACCGGAATTGCAATAACAGATAATACTGAAGCAGGAAAAGCAGCTCAGTTTTTGCATGATAGAGGTATTGAAACAGTTATCATCACGTTGGGTAGTCGCGGAGTATGGCTTAGCGAACAAGGTAAACAAGGAAAAGTGATTTCTGGGTTTCCGGTAAAAGCTATTGATACGATTGCTGCAGGAGATACATTTAATGGAGCTTTGGTTACAGGGTTGTTAGAAGGTAAAGACATTTTGTCTGCAATTCGTTTTGCTCATGCAGCAGCAGCGATAGCCGTGACTCGTCGCGGTGCACAGCCTTCAATTCCATGGCGAAGTGAAATTGATGCATTTCTGGCTGAACAGGGCTAATCCGTGGCGACCATGAAGGATGTTGCCCGTATTGCGGGCGTATCGACATCGACAGTTTCTCATGTCATTAACGATAATCGTTATGTCAGTGAAAGTGTGAAAAAGAGAGTCCATGCTGCTATTGAGGAATTAAATTACGCTCCTTCTGCATTGGCAAGAAGTTTGAAAATAAAACAAACCAAAACTATTGGTATGCTAGTGACAACCAGTGATAACTCATTTTATTTTGAGGTTGTCAGAGGAGTTGAAAGAAGTTGTTACGAGCGAGGCTATAGTTTAATCCTATGTAATACTGAAGGTGATTCAGTACGGTTAACCCGAAATATGGAAACATTGTTGCAAAAGCGGGTTGATGGTTTATTGATCATGTGCTCAGAGCATCAATCTATATCTAAGGATTTTTTGCTGCGATATCCACTCGTACCTATTGTTACAATGGACTGGTCTCCTTTTGATGCCTCTAGTGATGTTATTAAAGATAATTCACTAATAGGAGGAGAGCTGGCGACAAATTATCTAATTAATAAGGGATTTCGTAAAATAGCTTGTATTGCTGGTCCACAGGATAAAACACCCGCTGTACAACGTTTATCTGGATATCAAAAAGCAATGCAAAATGCTGGGATTGAAATTCTTGATGGTTACGAAATTTACAGCAACTTTGAGTTTTCAGGTGGTTTTTCATCAATGAAGCAATTACTACAATTGTCTGATCCTCCTGAAGCCGTCTTTGTTGGTAATGATGCTATGGCCATTGGAGTTTATCAGGCCCTATATCAAGCAGGGATTTCTATTCCTGAAGATATATCTGTTATTGGTTATGATGATATTTCTATAGCTTCCTATCTGACACCTCCACTAACAACCATCCATCAACCAAAAGATGAATTAGGTAAGTTAGCCATCGATATGCTGCTTTACCGAATGGATAATCCAGATAGTAAGCCAAAACAATTAGTATTGACACCAGAACTTATTGAACGAAATTCAGTACGTGAGCGTTGATAACATCATTTTTTAGGTCGCTTTTTCTTAACTAAGTTGATGCCATCCTCTTTCTTTAAGAGCAGAAAGATAAAGGCAGAAGTTAGCGTAATCATACCTATCGTAATAAAGGTATAGTGAAAGTTATCTATAGTAGAACCATAATTTTCCGCGTCATAAAACCGCAGGATTGCCGCACTGACTGTGACCCCTAAGCTAATGGATAATTGTTGGGCTACAGACAGCAGGCTATTCCCGGTACTTGCATTATTATCGTTTAAGTCACCAAGAGTAATTGTGTTCATCGCTGTAAATTGAGTAGACATAACCATTCCCAATATAAATAGAGGGATAATCAAAAACACGAGTGACACTTCTGGTGATTGCAGCGAAAACTGAGCAATCATGAGACCGATAAGGATTGTGATCCAGAGTAAGGTATTTCGGTATCCGAATCGTGACAGTATTCGAGAGACAAAAGATTTGGCTAGAATAGCGCCAATGGCATTCGGTGCCATCATAATGCCTGCAATAATAGCTGAATAACCGAAACCTACCTGTAGCATCAGCGGAATAAGAAAAGAAAGTGATCCCGTGCTTAAACGCGTTGCAATATTACTGCCGATACCAACCGAGAATGTCCTTGTTTCAAATAAACTAAGACTGATAAGTGGATTGGGATGCCTTTTGGCATAAAAGCAATACCCGAAGAGCAGCATAATCCCTGAAGCGAATACTACAGCTGGAACATAGTTCGGTAATGAGCTATTACCAAATAAATCCAGACTGACTGAAATCATCACTAAGCTTGAACTGAACATCACGAATCCCGCAAAATCAAAGGGACTTTTTGGCATAGTAAAGTTGGGCATATGTTTTTTGGCGTAAATAATGCCTAGTAAGCCAATGGGGATATTGATAATGAATATCCAGTGCCAAGTTGCATAAGTTACTAATACCCCACCAAGCAGAGGCCCTAAAATAGGGCCTACTAATCCGGGCATCGTGACAAAATTCAGCACAGATAATAGTTCGCTGCGCGGATAAGCCCGTAATAAAGCCAAACGAGCAACGGGCATCATCATTGCGCCGCCTATCCCCTGCACAACGCGTGAAATGACTAAAAAAGAAAGTGAGCTGGATAGTGCACAGGCAAGAGAACCTAAAGAAAATAAGGATACTGCATAAATGAAAACCCGCCGGGTGCCAAACCTATCTGCTAACCAACCACTGACGGGGATCAACATTGCTACAGTTAATGTGTAACTGACAATCGCTGGCTGCATTGCTAATGGAGAGTGGTTTAGGCTTTTTGCAATTGCCGGAAGTGCGGTATTCAGGATTGTTGCATCCAGGGATTGCATAAAAAAAGCCATTGCTGCAATCCAAGGCAATCCGGACATGCTGCGCGCAGATTTGACCATTAGATGTCCTGTGATGTTGTCATGATGATTATTTGGTAACTAAGTATCATTTTAATGCATAAAAATATACCCAGTAGATTTCTAGTTTTGCCACATGAATTTTAAAACCGCTTTAGATGTCATCAATAATTGAATTTAAAATGAACATTTTTGCTGAATTTGTTGAAAAAAAAAACGAACGAAAAAAAAATGCAAAAAAACTATTGTCAGGGCCGAAAAACTCCCTATAATGCGCCACCACTGACCGACGCTGAGCTGAGACACGCCGCGAAGGACAGCGGAACGAAAGCGAAAATAAACGCT